>NZ_JBFTMC010000015.1:0-57974 GCF_056396765.1 Bacillus sp. 05T22 | reverse complement strand
GACCTTATGTTCCGCACCGTGATATTGAAACACACGCTTAATGAGCGGAGTTAGTGACACAATATATATATAGCTCAGTAAAAGGATGAGCTTAATGATGCTTTCGACAATAATTTGCCCAGTGTGAGATGGGAAAATCGGTCGTGTCAATTCCGCTAAAAGTGCGGGAACTGCTGTGAAAATGACTTTGCCGAATATGAACGATAAGACTCCGACGGCGGCTACTCCTAATATCATCGTTAATTTTGATTGCTCTTCTTTCTTGTGTGCGAGTTGTTCATCGTCTGCAGGATGAACGTCAAATCGTTCCGAAGCAAAGTTTAAATGTTTTGCTCCATTGGCACTTGCGTCAACGATAGCGGCGATACCACGTAGAAATGGAACTTTCTTTAGCATAGATAATACTTTATTCCGCACGCGTGGTAATCGATAAAATTCGATTGATTTATCTTTACGACGAACCGCTGTAACAGTATATTCTCTACCACCAAACATAACTCCTTCTATGACCGCTTGCCCACCGTATATTTGTTTTGTCTCCTCTGCCATGTTAACACCAACCTGTATTTGTTTCTCTCTTATGTAGAAAAGAGGCAATTGTCACACTTGGTTCTGTCATTGTGAGATTTGACAATCACCGAGTTTCCTTTATTTTATCGACAAACACAAGCTGCTGACAAGGAAAAATGTTACGGAAGCCAGACATTTCTTATTCTTTTTATAGACAAATTTCGCATGATTTAAACATGCTTCAAAATAGTTTCGGACATACTAGTAAGCGGAGGTGTCGATGTGAAGCAAGAACAATCAATAACAAAAAACATTGTACAGATTGGTTTATTTGGTGGTGTTTTTTGGGGATGCATATGGTATTTTCTTCATATTTTTTCATTTACAGAAGCCGGACCAAACTATTTGCTTTTACCATTTGCGTTTGGATCGTGGAAAGAAGGAGTTTGGGGAAATGTATTGGGTATTGTTTGTATAGGGCTTCTTTCTATTTTAGTGGCATTTCTCTATAGGGCTCTTTTCAAAAGATTTGAAGGGGTACTACCGGGAATACTCTATGGACTGTTTTGGTGGGGCATTTTATTTTTCGGACTGGGTTCTATTGCACCTGTTATCAAAAATGCACTTCATTTACCGAAAGAAACAATTGTCACAACAATATGTATTTTTATTTTATACGGTGTGTTTATCACATATTCTGTTTCATTTGAAGCGAACAATGCGAATCAAGGGGAAGGGCTGGAGTAGACAAACTATTCAAATAAGTGACTCCTGTGTTAGAATGTTGTATAGACATTTTTTATATTAAGGAGTTTAAAGTATATGAAAAAAGTACTCCTCGTTAACGGTCCTAACTTAAATCGTCTCGGTGTTCGAGAGGTAAATGTATACGGAAAAGGAACGTTAGCGACGCTTGAAACAGATATGAAACAAGAAGCAGAGAAAATGGGAGTGGAGTTAGAATGTTTTCAATCGAATCATGAAGGAGCAATTATTGATATTATTCATGAGGCGGATGACATATATGAAGGAATCATTCTAAATCCGGGTGCATTTACGCATTATAGCTACGCGATTCGAGATGCTATCGCAAGTGTTTCGATTCCAGTTATTGAAGTACATATTTCTAACATCCATCAACGTGAGTCGTTTCGTCATGAATCTGTGACAGCGGCTGTTTGTGCGGGACAAATTGTTGGATTTGGTTTTTATGGCTATAAGCTAGCGCTATTTGCATTAATGGAGAAATTGAGGGAGGTATAAAGTAATGGAAAAGATCGAGAGATTAAGAAGTGCGTTTGATGAGGCTGGTATTGACGGTATCGTATTAACGAATGAACATAGCCGTAGATATATGGCGAATTTCACAGGAACAGCTGGTGTTGTATTAATTTCAAAAGAGCGTGCTCTATTTATTACAGATTTCCGTTATGTAGAGCAAGCTAGTAAGCAAGCGGTTGGATATGAAATAGTACAGCATTCAGGATTAATTCTTGATGAGGTTGCGAAACAAGTTAAAGAACTTGGAATTCAAAAGCTAGGCTTTGAGCAAGATACTCTTACATATAGCTCTTACGTAACGCATAATGAAGCGATCGAAGCTGAATTCATCCCAACTTCTGGGCTTGTAGAAAAGTTACGCTTGATAAAGACTGATTCAGAGATTAAGATATTAAAGGAAGCTGCACAGATTGCAGATGCTGCCTTTGAGCATATTCTATCATTCATTCGCCCAGGCGTATCTGAAATTGAAGTGTCAAATGAACTTGAATTTTTCATGAGAAAACAAGGAGCAACATCTTCTTCGTTTGATATTATCGTTGCTTCAGGTCTTCGTTCGGCATTACCACACGGCGTGGCATCTGAAAAAGTGATAGAAAAAGGAGATTTCGTTACATTAGACTTCGGCGCTTATTACAAAGGATATTGCTCTGATATTACTCGTACGATTGCAGTCGGTGAACCATCTGATAAATTAAAAGAAATTTATACTATCGTTTTAGAAGCACAACTACGTGGTGTGAACGGTATTAAAGCTGGTTTAACAGGTCGCGAGGCTGATGCATTAACGCGTGATTACATAACGGAAAAAGGATATGGTGAATACTTCGGACACTCTACTGGTCATGGAATCGGTCTTGAAATCCATGAAGCACCAGGTTTAGCGTTCCGTTCTGATACAGTACTTGAACCAGGTATGGCTGTAACAGTAGAACCAGGTAYTTATATTCCAGGTGTTGGCGGGGTACGTATTGAAGATGATATCATTGTAACGAGTGAAGGTAATGAAGTAATTACGAAATCACCAAAAGAACTTATTATTTTGTAATACACAGGAGGATTTTTTTACATGATTTCAGTAAACGATTTTCGTACAGGTTTAACAATTTCAGTGGACAATGCCCTTTGGCAAGTACTTGATTTCCAACACGTAAAGCCAGGTAAAGGTGCTGCGTTCGTTCGCTCTAAACTACGTAACCTTCGCACAGGATCTGTTCAAGAGAAAACATTCCGTGCAGGTGAAAAAGTAGAAAAAGCACATATCGAAAACCGTCGTATGCAATACTTATACGCGAGCGGTGAGTCTCACGTATTTATGGATAACGGAACTTATGAGCAAATCGAACTTGGCGAAAACCAAATCGAGCGCGAACTTAAATTCCTAAAAGAAAACATGGAAGTAGCAATTATGACATACCAAGGCGAAGTACTTGGTGTTGAACTTCCAAACACAGTTGAGTTAAAAGTTGTAGAAACAGAGCCTGGTATTAAAGGTGACACAGCTTCTAACGTAACAAAACCAGCTACATTAGAAACTGGTCTTGTTGTACAAGTACCGATCTTCATTAACGAAGGCGAAATGCTTATCATCAACACTGGTGAAGGTAAATACGTTTCTCGTGCATAGTAGAAAAGCACTCGTGATTACACGAGTGCTTTTTTATAGGAAGTAGGGAAGATAGTAAATTGCGGTTATAACAAAACTAACTGTGACGAGTGAAAGGGTACCTGCAATATATGGAGTGAACACGATTTGAAACGGGCGTATTTCACCAGTTTCAACACCGGTAAAAGTTTTATTCGTTGCATGATCCATATTGTTATTTCTAAAGTTACTCATAATAATTAACCATGTAATTGCAAATATAGCTAAACTGCCAAGGAAAAAGCTCTCCATAAATGACCAACCGACCATTTTTGAAAAAAGATAAATAATAGCTAATTCTACTACAATTGTTAAACTAATTTTCAATACCTTCATATTTTCCCCCCTCATTTTGTGCTTCCAACCAATTTGAAAATTTCTCACGTGATACAACATGCAGTACGCAAGGTGACTTTACTTCTTTCTCCAATGCAGCATGTTCGTCTGGAAATTGTTTTTCCACATGTAATGAAATGTAAGGTAGTTTTTCTTGTGCTTTTAACGAACGAATGTTAGTCGTTTTAGCACCGGCAAATACGTATGTAAGTTGCAAGTCTAAAAAAGCGATTTTAAAGATCTCTTTTTTAGCAGCTTCGTTATATCCTCTTCCCCAATATTGATAGCCGAGCCAACTTCCAATATGTGAGTACTTTTGTTCGTAATTAATGTGTTTAAGTGTAGTGAGGCCAATTATTTCATTTTCTTCATTTACAACCACTCTTGATACGGAGTGTTTTTTTCGTTCCTCTCCAATTGCAAAAAGAATGAATGTTTTTGTATCTTCCACTGATTCTACTTTTAGCCCTAATGCATTTTTTACATGTGGATTGCTTGATAGTTCAAAAATCACATTTGCATATCGTAAATCGAGTGGTAATAAAGTAACTTGCTTCATCGTCTATGCTCCTTTTCTATTAAATATACCATAAAATAATACGAATATTCAGATTTAAATAAAATCGATAGAGAAAAATTATGTTTTTACTTCTGAAATAGACAACCTCTGCATATGGTTGTACAAATATATTCTTTTTGGAATAAGGGTTTTGTTAGTGAACTGAAAAGTAATTGGTAGGAGAGAAGGTGGGAGAATGAAACAATGGCTGGCGGCAATGGAAACATCCGTGCTTGTCATGGGATTGCTTCGGTTGTTTTCAGGTAGTGCGGAGATATTCGCCGCTTTGCTTATGCTCTATGTGAATGATGCGAAAAAAGCATTGTTCATAAATGGTATGTTGGCATTTGTTGGACCGACTGTATTAATTTTAACGATGTCGATTGGCATTGCGAGCGTTGCAAATGAAATTTCTTTTTTGAAGCTCTTTTTTCTAACTCTCGGAATTGGCTGTATTTTTATTGCAGTGTTGAAATAGTAAGTCAAGTATGGTGGGGAGAAGCAGATGAAAGAAGTATTAGAGGTTTTACCAAAAGCGATGAAACAGTTTATTGAAGGCTGTGAACAATATAGCGCGTTAGAAGAAATTAGGGTTCGGATAGGAAGGCCACTTGAATGTATTGCTCGTGGAGAAGTGTTCTTTTATGACTATGTCGTTACAGCAGAGGATGCAATCTACTTATTAAATAAGCTTAGTCAATATTCTATTTATACGATGGAAGAAGAGTTAAAGCGTGGGTATGTTACTTTGCGCGGTGGTCACAGGATTGGCTTAGCTGGAAAAGTAATTACAGAGAAAAGTGCAGTGAAGATGATTCGAGATGTGTCATCATTTAATATTCGAGTTGCCCGTCAAAAAATTGGGATAGCTGAGCCACTCTTATCTTATTTGTACGACWCACGTTGGTTAAACACAATGGTAATTGGTCCGCCGCAAACAGGAAAAACAACACTTCTCAGGGATGTGGCACGTTGTATGAGTCAAGGAGTTCGTTCTTATAAAATTCCTTCTTGCAAAGTGGGGATTGTTGATGAGCGCTCAGAAATTGCCGGGTGTGTAAAAGGGATTCCGCAATATGAGTTTGGTCCACGTGTTGATGTGCTGGATGCGTGTCCAAAAGCAGAAGGAATGATGATGATGATTCGTTCTATGAGTCCGGATATATTAATAGTGGATGAAATTGGGCGTATGGAAGATAGCGAAGCAATTATGGAGGCAGTCCATGCAGGTGTTCAGCTTTTTATAAGCGCTCACGGATTTTCTTTTGATGATGTAATGAAACGACCATCTTTAAAGGCTGTGATGGAGCTTGGCGTGTTTGATCRCTTTATTGAACTATCAAAAGCGAAGGGACCTGGAACTATTGTTCAAGTCAAGGATGGAGATGGAAAGCCTGTTCAAAGGCGAGGAAAGGTTCAAAGCGTATGGTGAAAATATTTGGTGCGGTGTTAATTGTAGCGGTGAGCACTTTCTTTGGTTTTTCGTATGCCAAAAGATATAGTGAACGCCCGCGTCAACTTAGGCTTTTAAAAGCAGCGCTGCAATCGTTAGAAGCTGAAATCATGTATGGGCATACGCCCTTATCAGAAGCAGCAGAGCGCTTAGTAAAACAAATGCCAAAGCCTTTAAACTGGATATTTCAAAGTTTTTCAAAGCGACTAGAAAGCGGCGAACAAACAGTTAGAGAGGCTTGGCTTGAAAGTTTACAAGAAAATTGGAAACTCACTGCATTTAAACAAACTGAATATGAGATTTTGCAGCAATTTGGTGAAACGTTAGGGCAGCATGACCGTGAATCGCAGCAAAAGCATATTCGCTTATGTATTACGCACCTAGAAAGAGAAGAGGGTGAAGCGAAAGCACTTCAACTTCAATATGAAAAGATGATAAAGAGTTTGGGTGTACTAGCAGGACTACTTATCGTAATTTTACTGCTATAGGGGGGAGAAAGACGATGTCCATCGATGTTGGATTAATATTTCAAATCGCCGGAATCGGCATTGTTTTAGCTTTCATTCATACAGTACTAAAAGAGTTAAAGCGGGAGGATATTGCAAATTGGGTKATYCTTGTCGGTTTTGTCGTTATTTTATTTCATGTTGCATTTTTGATTAATACTTTGTTTGACAAGATTAAAAGTGTCTTTCTCTTCCAGTAAAGGAGGCGGTTCGAATCGAGATTTTACAAATTGTCGGATTGGGCCTCGTCGCGACATTTTTAGCAGCTGTGCTAAATCAACATAAATCTAGTATCACTTCTTTGTTTATTGTGTTCATCGCGAGTGTCATGTTTCTGCTGCTAATCGATCAAATTCATTCTATTTTAAGAATGATTGAGCGAGTTGCAAGTGAGGCGAAAGTAAGCAATGTCTATGTAGAGACACTGCTGAAAATTATTGGAATTGCTTACATTGCTGAGTTTGGGGCACAAATTACAAAAGATGCTGGTCAAGGTGCAATTGCTTCAAAAATTGAATTAGCAGGGAAAATTTTAATTCTTGTTATGGCTATTCCTATTTTAACGGTTGTAATTGAAACAATTCTTGGTTTTTTACCTACGGGATAAGGGGGAGTGAATGTTGCAAAGGTTTGGAGCTAAGCTGCTGTTTGCTTGCTTCCTTTTCTTTTCTTTACCAATTGTCGTACAAGCTTCTCCTGTAGAAAAAACCGTCGTAGATCAACAATTGGATAAACTCGGAATCGAAGATGTGAAGCAGTTTTGGGACGGGCTTGTCACAAAATATGGAGGTTATTTACCAGAGAGTCAAAAGGGAAGTTTTATGGAATTTGTAAAGGGCGAAAAGGAATTTTCTATAAAAGAATGGATGATAGGGCTATTAAAATATTTATTTCATGAGCTTGTTGCAAATGGAAAGCTACTTGGAACGCTCATTATGCTCACAATTTTCAGTGCATTATTACAATCATTACAATCTGCCTTTTCGAAGAGTAGCATAAGTAAAATTGCAGATGCCGTTGTATACATGGTGCTAATTATTTTTGCTTTAAATAGTTTTTATGTAGTAATGACGTATGCAAGAGAAACGATTCAAACGATGGTAGATTTCATATTAGCTTTACTTCCTATTCTCCTAGCACTCATAGCGACCGGAGGCGGGGTTGTATCAGTATCCTTCTTCCATCCGATTATCATTTTTTTAATGAATACAAGTGGGCTGCTTATGAACTATATTGTTCTTCCGCTCTTATTACTTGCGACCATCTTAAGCATTGTAAGTACAATGAGTGATCAATATAAAGTTACGAAATTGTCCAAGCTCCTGCAAAATGTAAGTGTTGGGATTATTGGTATCTTTCTAACAGTATTTCTAGGCGTATTATCTGTGCAAGGGACAGCGACAGCAGTTGCTGATGGTATAGCTGTTAAAACAGCGAAGTTTGTAACGGGGAATTTTATTCCTGTGGTAGGGCGGATGTTTACAGAAGCGGCGGATACTGTTATTAGCGCCTCTGGGTTATTAAAGAATACGGTCGGAATTATCGGGCTTGTTATCTTATGTTTAATCGTTGCTTTTCCAGCGATTCAAATCTTTTGTATCGCGTTTATTTATAAATTCGCAGCGGCAGTACTACAGCCAGTTGGCGGAGGAGCTATTATTAAATGTTTAGATATTATAGGAAGAAGTATCATTTATGTATTTGCCTGCTTAGCTATCGTATCCTTTATGTTCTTTTTAAGCATTACTATTATTATTGCCGCGGGGAACATTACCCTCATGATGCGATAGGAGGTGACGAGTATGCAATTTGTTACAGAGTGGATTAGAAATATTATCGTCTTTTTGCTCTTAGCGACGATGCTGCATCTTATCCTTCCTAATTCAAATTTACAAAAGTATGTCAAATTTGTTGTGAGCTTATTGTTAGTCGTTTTAATCTTGACACCGCTATTTAAGTTATTACAAACGGATGTAAATGAAGTGATTGCGAATTTTAATCAAGAAAAATACGTAGCGGACGGATCGATAAAAAATTCAATTGATACAAAGAAAAAAGAAATACAAGCCCTAACACGTGCATATAGTTTAGAAGAGATGGCTGTCAAAATGAAAAAAGAAGTTGGAAAAGAATTTGAGAAAAAGTATGGCGTGACAGTGTCTGAAATAAAAATAATTGCAGCAGAAACTAAGGGAGAAGTAAAAGCGGCAAAAGATATTCAATCTGTTATTGTGACGCTAAAAGAAGCTGAAGTGAAGAAAAACGATGCAATTGAAACAGTAAAGCCAGTTGAAATTAATACGAGAGCGCCTCGGAAAACTTCGAAAGAAACAAATGTGGAAATGAAACAGTTCTTTTCAAGCAGGTGGCAGCTAGAGGATAAACAAATCCAAGTTCAAATGGAGGGGGGACAGGTAGAGTAAATGGACAATAAAGATAAAAACTCGAAATTCTCATTTTTTCGCAACTTATTGAAAGGGGACGAAAAAGATGATAAGGAGAAAGGGAAAAAAGTAACACCTAAGTTTTTGCTTGTCCTACTCATACTTGGAATGTTGCTTATGTTTTTTAGTAATTTCTTTCAACCGAAAAAAGAAGAAGTGCCTGTGTTTAAAGAAAAGACAAGTCAAGATTCAGAAAAAGAAGTGCCGACTTTTGGACAAAAAAAGAGCGAGAACATGTCAGCTGTAGAAAAATACGAAAAAGCATATGAACAAGAATTGAAAGCGGCATTAGAAGATATAACAGGGGTTAAAGATGTGTCTATTGAAGTGAATTTGGACTCATCAGAAGAAAAAATACTTGAAAAAAATATTGTGAAACGATCGCAAACAACAGGTGAAACAGATAAAACTGGAGGGAAAAGACAAGTTGAAGATGAATCAACTGATGAAAAAACGGTGATTATACGCGAAGGTGATAAAGAAACCCCGATTGTATTGCGAACAGAGAAACCAAAAGTGAGAGGTGTCCTTGTCGTAGCAAAAGGGGTGGATAATATACAAGTAAAAGCAATGGTAAAGGAAGCGGTGACACGTATGCTTGATGTACCATCACACCGCGTAGCAGTACTACCAAAAAAGGGTTAGGGAGGAAATGAAGTGTTGAAAAAACAAACAGTTTGGTTACTAACAATGCTAAGTTTAGTTGTTGTGTTATCTGTTTATTATGTAACAACGCCTGACAAAATGAATACTGCAACACCAACAGCGGGTGAAAAGGTTGGACAAGAAAAGCAAGGTGTTGAAAAAGAAGTGACAAAAGAAACGACAAAAGAAACATCTAATAAAGAAGCTACTCCAAAAGAAACAACGAAAGAAACATCGGGCAAAGAAACAGAGAAAAAAGATGATAGTAAAAAAGAGACAAGCAAAAAAGAAGGCAATGTAACAGTTCAATCAAGTGATGAAAACTTTACAGCACTTCGTTTGAAAATGGAAGATCAACGCAGTGCAGAGAAAGAAAAATTACAAGATGTTATGAAATCAACGAAATCTTCCGCTGAAGAAATAAGTAAAGCGAAAGATGAATTAAACGCAATCGATCAGATGGAAACAAAGGAAGGGTTGCTTGAAACAGTTATTAAATCACAAGGTGGCTATAAAGATGCGCTTGTAAGGGCTGATGGAACTGATATTAAAGTAACAGTAAAAGCTACGAAGCATTCTCAAAAAGAAGCAAATAAAATTATCCAACTTGTTCGTGCTGAGGCAGGATCCAAGGATGTAGGCGTCAAGTTTGATCCAGTAAAATAAAATTTAAATATGTATTACGAGCTATGATAAGCTGGAGGATTACTACTCGCGAACAGCCGGATAGAAAAAGCTATCGTTTTCGATAGCTTTTTTCTATTTCATCTTTTTGTGCTATTTCAATGTTTTCTCCTCGGAAAGGAGAAATGCGCTGAGAGTAAAAAATTAAAGGTTCGTGGTAATGGTGGTTGCTTTTTCCGTATTTTATATGAGTGAAGACAACGATGAGCCAGATTAATACAGCTGGTAAGAACAAGATGAGCCATATCATGTTTCTGCACCTCACTATTAAGATATTTTACTTTACTTTGAACATACTATTCGTATGTGAAGGAAGGATGAACGGCTTGTAAATAAAAAAATAATATTTTGTAAAATATGTTGTTGTACATAGTTAAAATGAGATGAGAATAATAAGTCAGGAGCTCTATATTTTAAATGGAAAAAGAGAAAAAACATGTTTTTTATGAAGTGGTCTTGCCAATTTTGAGTGAAACTTGGTATTATTACTAGGTAATAAATTATTTAGTGGAATAATATTTTTTACAGGAGTTTCGATTTATCGTAAAGAAATATAAATTGGAATGTTGAAAATATTTATCGTAAGATGAGAGTAGCAAAAGTTTCTATTAGTAAATGTTATAGGAATGATTTCTCTAGTAGAATGAATCGTATCTTTACAGACAACATAGTTTGCTTTTATATGTTCAGTATCTGTAAGAACGGGACAAACAAGTGTATGGGAGTGGATTTTATATGTTTAAAATTCAAGAAGTTCGTGAATTAATTAAGTTAATTGATAGCTCTAACATTGATGAATTTGAATACAAAAAAGATGGTACGACAATTAAAATGAAAAAGCGTGGGAATGAAGTTGTGTCTGTACAGACAACACCAGTAGTGAAACAAGCATTACAAACGCAAGCGGTAGAAATGGAAACAGCCGTAGCAGCGGCGCAGGTAGAAGCACCGAAGCAGGAAGAGAAGAAAGCTGTTCAAGATGAGAATTTACATACAATCACATCACCGATGGTTGGAACATTCTATGCCTCTTCTTCACCAGATACGCCTGCATATGTAAGTGTTGGGGATCGCGTTTCAGAAGGTACAGTCGTTTGCATCGTTGAAGCGATGAAGCTTTTTAATGAAATTGAAGCAGAAGTAAATGGAGAAATTGTTGAAATTCTTGTGAACAACGGACAACTTGTTGAGTATGGACAACCGCTATTTCTTGTAAAAGCGTAATAAGGGAGTCTTTGTGATGATAAAAAAAGTATTGATAGCCAATCGTGGGGAAATTGCTGTGCGAATTATTCGTGCTTGCAAAGAGATGAATATTGAAACAGTAGCTATTTATTCAGAAGCGGATAAAGAATCACTTCATGTGAAAATCGCAGATGAAGCGTATTGCGTTGGGCCAACAATGTCGAAAGAAAGCTATTTAAATTTGACGAATATTATAAGCGTTGCAAAATTAACGGGTTGTGATGCAATTCACCCTGGTTATGGATTTTTAGCCGAAAATGCTGATTTTGCAGAACTATGTCGTGAATGTAACTTGATTTTTATCGGACCTAGCCCAGAAGCAATTTCAAAAATGGGTACAAAAGACGTTGCGCGTGATACAATGAAAGAAGCAGGGGTTCCAATTGTACCAGGTTCACAAGGGATTATAAAAAACACAGAAGAAGCGATGGAACTTGCAAATCAAATTGGATATCCCGTTATTATTAAAGCAACTGCAGGCGGCGGCGGAAAAGGTATTCGTGTTGCACGTCATGAAGAGGAGCTTATAAAGGGAATTCAAATTACACAGCAAGAAGCTAGTACCGCTTTTGGAAACCCTGGTGTATACTTAGAAAAGTACGTTGAAGATTTCCGCCATGTTGAGATTCAGATAATGGCAGATGCACATGGCAATGCGATTCATTTAGGAGAGCGTGATTGTACAATTCAGCGCCGTTTGCAAAAACTATTAGAAGAAAGTCCTTCTCCTGTTCTTGATGCAAATATTCGTGAGAAAATGGGTGAAGCGGCAGTAAAAGCAGCGGTAGCGGTTGATTATACAGGTGCTGGCACGGTTGAGTTTATTTATGAATATAAAACGAAAAGCTTTTACTTTATGGAAATGAACACGCGAATTCAAGTAGAACATCCAGTTACAGAGATGGTAACAGGGATGGACTTAATTAAAGAGCAAATTCGTGTTGCTTCAGGAGAAAAGTTATCGCTACAGCAAGAAGAAGTACAATTTAAAGGTTGGGCAATCGAATGTCGAATTAATGCGGAAAACCCTGCCAAAAACTTTATGCCATCTCCAGGGAAAGTGGAAATGTACTTACCACCAGGAGGATTTGGTATTCGCGTCGATTCAGCTGTTTATCCTGGTTATTCAATTCCACCTTTTTATGATTCGATGATTGCGAAATTAATTGTTCACGGAAAAACACGTGAAGAAGCAATTGCAAAAATGAAGCGAGCACTTAGTGAATTTGTCATTGAAGGCGTACATACGACAATCCCGTTCCATTTACAATTGCTAGATCATCCTGATTTTATAAAAGGGGAATTTAATACTAAATTTTTGGAAGAGCATGAACTTGTGACGCAGTGATACATTTAAAGGAGGTTTTTTTCATGGCTGAACATATGTTAGATATGGGTCAAGATACAACCCTTGGAAAAGTAGAAATTGCACCAGAAGTAATTGAGGTAATTGCAGGTATCGCAACTGCTGAAGTAGATGGCGTAGCGGCAATGCGCGGCAACTTTGCTACAGATGTTGTTGAGAAGTTAGGAAAGAAAAATCACGGTAAAGGCGTGAAGGTTGAATTAGTAAACGACGATATTATCGTTGACGTTTATGTTGTCATGTATTTTGGTGTAGCAATACCAGTTGTTGCACAAAAAATTCAAGATAATATTCGCCAAGCACTCTTTACAATGACGGGTCTTGAGCCGAAAGAAGTAAATATTCACATCGTTGGCGTAACATTCGAAACGCAAAAAACAGAAATCGAGCCAGTATAAGAATGAGAAGGTGCCTTGTCAAATGGGCACCTTTTTTCTCGTTTTATCTCTTCTTACACAAAACCTTCGAATTATTATACTATTTTAAAAAATGAGAAATATAAAAAGGGAATGATGCGTTTTTTCAAAAAACGTACATTGTGATAGGATATGGAACTTGAAGTTAATCTTTTTATTATTTTTCAGCCTTGTAACTCGTGTATGAAATGATAAATTGTGTTATTATCATTGTATTATAAGGTTGAAAAATCAATGAAAACTGTAAGAGTAAGTAAATTGACGGCTTATAAATTATAACAATATAACAAAACATAAGGAAAGACTTGAAGTATAAAGGAGAGTTACAATGAAACGTAGGACGGCTAGAGAAAGAGCCATGCAAGCATTATATCAAATGGATATTACTGGAGAATTAGAGCCGAAAGTAGCGGTGGAAAATACGCTAGAAGAAGGCGAAGAAACAAATGAGTTTTTAGAATCACTTGTTGTTGGTTTTGTAGAACATAAAGAAGCAATTGATGAAGCAATTCGTCAAAATTTAAAAAAGTGGAAATTAGAACGTATTAGTATTGTGGATCGTAGTATTTTACGTTTAGCTGTGTATGAAATGAAGTACATGGAAGAAGTTCCACATAACGTAACAATTAACGAGGCAATTGAAATTGCCAAAACATTTGGGGATGAGGAATCTCGTCGTTTTATCAACGGCGTTTTATCTAATATAAAAGATACACTGTAATTTCTTTAAGGGGGAATCTTAAATGGTAGCAGTAATCATCAAAGGAAATGAAGTTGCGGAGAAAAAACGAGCACAATTAAAAGAAGAAGTTGTGAAGTTGAAAGAGCAAGGGATTGTACCAGGATTAGCGGTTATTTTAGTTGGAGAAGATCCAGCATCTCGTTCTTATGTAAAAGGAAAAGAAAAAGGCTGTGAACAAGTTGGGATCTATTCAGAGTTAATTGAGTTTCCAGATACAATTACAGAAGAGCGTTTGTTAGCTGAAATCGATCGCTTAAATGAGGATGACCGTATTGATGGAATATTAGTACAATTACCTTTACCGAAACATATTGAAGAGAAAGCTATCATTGAAAGAATTTCACCTAAAAAGGATGTAGATGGATTCCATCCAATCAGCGTTGGCCGTATGATGACGGGGCAAGATACATTTCTTCCATGTACACCACATGGCATTGTGGAGTTAGTAAAAGAAACAAATCTTGATATTTCAGGAAAACACGTTGTTGTAATTGGAAGAAGTAACATTGTTGGAAAACCAGTAGGACAGTTATTTTTAAATGAAAATGCGACTGTAACATACTGTCACTCCAAAACGAAAAATATAAAAGAATTATCAAAGCTAGCTGATATTCTAATTGTCGCTGTTGGAAGAGCGAAGATGGTAACAGCTGACTATATAAAAGAAGGCGCAGTTGTAATTGATGTTGGTGTCAATCGTCTAGAGACAGGGAAATTATGCGGTGATGTTGATTTTGAGAATGTATTAGATATTGCTGGCTATATTACACCGGTACCAAAAGGAGTCGGTCCAATGACAATTACAATGCTCCTTCATAATACAGTAGAATCTGCAAAACGCGCAGGAGTTGTTTGTAAATAATTTGAATCGGCTATGAGGAGAGAAAGATGGAAAAGCAATATTTAACCGTTACAGCATTAACACGCTATATAAAAACAAAAATAGAGTATGACCCGCATTTGCAGTCTGTTTGGTTAAAAGGAGAAATTTCAAACTTTAAATGTCATAGCCGTGGCCATATGTATTTCACATTAAAGGATGAAAATGCAAGAATAGCAGCGGTTATGTTTGCGGGTCATAATCGCAATATAAAATTCAGACCAGAAGATGGGATGAAAGTACTTGTAAAAGGGAAAATCTCTGTCTATGAAGCAAGTGGTTCATACCAAATTTATGTTCATGATATGCAGCCTGATGGAATTGGTAATCTTCACTTAGCTTATGAGCAATTAAAGGTTAGGCTAGAGGAGGAAGGGTTGTTTTCTCAAGTGTATAAACAGCCAATTCCTGCATATGCAACAACAATTGGTGTCATTACATCACCAACGGGAGCGGCGATTCGTGATATTATAACGACGATTAAACGCCGTTATCCAATTGGGAATGTGATTGTATTTCCGGTACTTGTACAAGGGGAGTCTGCGGCTCCCTCAATTGTACAAGCGATTCAAACAGCGAATGAGATGAAGGATATAGATGCTTTAATTGTCGGTCGTGGGGGCGGTTCCATTGAAGAGCTATGGGCCTTTAATGAAGAAATAGTTGCACGGGCGATTTTTGCAAGTGAAATTCCAATCATCTCGGCAGTTGGACATGAAACAGACTTTACAATTGCTGATTTTGTAGCAGATTTACGTGCACCAACCCCAACGGCAGCAGCAGAACTTGCAGCACCAAATATAATTGAATTACAAGAGAAAGTGTTACAACGAACCCTTCGCCTGCAAAGGGCAATGCGAGAGATGTTACATAAAAAGCAAGAACAACTGCAAACACTTCAAAAATCGTATGCGTTTCGTTATCCAAAGCAAGTGTATGAGCAAAAAGAAGAACAGTTAGATCGTACTCTTGAACAGCTTATTTTAGTGAAAGAACGCTATGTAGAGAAAAAGGTAAATCAGTTAAAACAGCTCTCATTTTATTTGGAGAAGCATCATCCCTCTCAAAAGATTGTACAAACAAAAACAAGGGTAGAAACGTTGCAAAAGCAATTGCAACGTGAAATGCAAACATTACTGCAAACGAAAGAGTTTGCGTTTATGAGGGCGGCTCAAAAATTAGAGGCACTAAGTCCACTTAAAGTAATGATGAGAGGATATGGGCTCGTATATAGTGAAAAAAAGCAAGTGTTAAAAAGTGTGAAAGATGTCGACCTTGGTGATGTTGTTTCAGTACAATTACAAGATGGAGTGTTAGATTGTAACGTATCGGGCATAGAGGAGCGTGAATTGAACAATGGAAAATAAATTAAGCTTTRAAGAAGCAATTTCTCAGCTTGAACATCTTGTTTCTAAGCTCGAACAAGGCGATGTTCCTTTAGAAGAGGCGATTTCATATTTTAAAGAAGGTATGGAGTTGTCTAAGCTATGTGATGAGAAATTGAAAGATGTACAAGAACAAATGGCAGTTATCCTTGGAGAAGATGGAGAACTTAAACCATTTACTGCTGTAGGAGATGAAGCATAGTGGCATATGTAGCTTTTGATGCTTTTGTGAAAGAAAGTAAAACTTTCGTCGAGGAGCAACTTGCACGCTATGCAAATCAATTACAATGTCCAAATGTACTTCGCGAAGCGATGACATATTCATTGGAAGCAGGCGGAAAGCGTCTTCGTCCGTTACTTTTATTTGCAACGTTGCAAGCGTTTGAAAAGGAAAGAGAACTGGGCATAGGAGCAGCTTGTGCTCTTGAAATGATTCATACCTATTCGTTAATTCATGATGATTTACCATGTATGGATGACGATGATTTAAGACGGGGAAAACCAACAAACCATAAAGTGTTTGGTGAAGCGATGGCCGTTTTAGCGGGAGATGGCTTGTTAACACATGCTTTCCAAGTAGTGACAGCGTATCATCATCAAGACATTTCTACAGAAACAAAGCTAAGACTTGCGCTTGAACTTGCAAAAGCAGCTGGACCAGAAGGAATGGTTGCTGGACAGGTAGCGGATATGGAAGCGGAAGGCAAGCGTCTTGAGCTTAGTGAATTAGAATATATTCATAAGCATAAAACAGGGCGGTTATTAGAATATGCCGTGCTTGCAGGAGCGGTACTTGCAGGAGCAACACCAGAACAAGAGAAGAAACTACTTGCATTTGCAAAATATATTGGTCTGGCTTTCCAGATTCGAGATGATATTTTAGATGTAGAAGGTACGGAAGAAGAAATTGGAAAACCAATTGGTAGTGATGCTTCCAATGAAAAAAGTACATATACGACGTTATTTACTATAGATGAGGCAAAATGTATCTTAGAAGAAACAATTGTTAAAGCGAAAGATGCGATAGCATCTTTACAATTACAAGATGAGTATTTATTATCTATTTGTGATTTGATCGCAAAGCGTAATAACTAATGTAAGAACGTTTTCATTTGTTGAGTCATTTATTATTTTGTGGTATAAATGTAGAAAAAGGTTTTTCTTTTCTTGTTATTGGCAAAAATATATCTAGATTACGTTGCCGTTATCACTTTGTGTTAGCGGCTCTTTTTTCATCGGATAGAGGAGCTATGATTCATGTAGGCTTCTTACTTGAAAGGGATACTTCGTTTTCTAAGAACGTAGAGAAAGATGACGAATTGTCTGTTCAAGCAGGATAGAAAATAGGAATGATATTGAAGAATTTCTTGTGTTGTGCAAATATTTTTTGTGATATTTGACATATTGACAGATTATGAAACGAAAGTGAGTGATCCATGTGGATCTAACGCAAATTCAAAACCCTAGTTTTTTGAAAGATATGTCTATCAGCGAACTAGAGGCATTGAGTGAGGATATTCGGAAGTTTTTAATTGAAGAGCTCTCTCAAACAGGTGGACATATTGCTCCTAACTTAGGTGTAGTAGAACTCACAATTGCTCTGCATAAATTATTTGATAGTCCAAAAGATAAATTTTTATGGGATGTAGGACATCAATCCTATGTGCATAAGATTTTAACAGGGCGTGCAAAAGAGTTTGGCACATTAAGACAATATAAAGGTCTATGTGGTTTCCCAAAACGTTGCGAGAGTGAGCATGATGTATGGGAAACAGGTCATAGTTCGACTTCATTATCTGCTGCAATGGGAATGGCTTTAGCACGGGATTTAAAGAAAACGAAAGAGTGTATTATACCAATTATTGGGGATGGTGCTTTGACTGGTGGAATGGCTTTAGAAGCATTAAACCATATCGGGCATGAAAAAACAGATATGATTGTTATCTTAAATGATAATGAAATGTCAATTGCTCCGAATGTTGGAGCTCTTCATAACGTTCTTGGTCGCCTGCGTACAGCTGGAAAATATCAATGGGTGAAGGATGAACTAGAGTATTTACTCAAGAAAATTCCAGCAGTTGGCGGGAAAGTTGCAGCAACCGCAGAAAAAGTAAAAGATAGCTTAAAATATTTACTTGTATCAGGTGTCTTCTTTGAAGAGTTAGGGTTTACATATTTAGGTCCTGTTGATGGGCATAGTTATGAAAACTTATTTGAAACGCTTCAATATGCAAAGAAAACAAAAGGCCCGGTACTTGTTCATGTGATTACGAAAAAAGGAAAAGGCTATAAACCAGCAGAGAGCGATGTGATTGGAACTTGGCATGGAACAGGACCATATAAAATCGAATCTGGTGATTTTGTAAAGCCAAAAGAAGTTGCACCGGCGTGGAGTGCGGTTGTAAGTGAGACAGTTCGGAAGCTTGCAAGAACTGATGAGCGTATCGTTGCGATTACACCAGCAATGCCAGTTGGTTCTAAGCTTGAAAAGTTTCATCAAGAATTTCCAGATCGTATGATTGATGTGGGAATTGCTGAGCAACATGCCACAACGATGGCCGCTGGGATGGCAACGCAAGGAATGAAGCCGTTTTTAGCGATTTATTCAACATTCTTACAACGTGCATATGACCAAGTTGTTCATGATATATGCCGTCAAAATTTAAATGTCTTCATTGGAATTGACCGTGCTGGATTGGTCGGAGCAGATGGTGAAACGCATCAAGGTGTATTTGATATCGCGTTTTTACGCCACTTGCCAAATATGGTGCTCATGATGCCAAAAGATGAAAATGAAGGGCAGCATTTAGTATATACGGCAATGCAATATGAAGATGGTCCAATTGCCCTGCGTTATGCGCGCGGAAATGGACTTGGAGTTAAAATGGATGAAGAACTCAAAGCTATTCCAATTGGTACATGGGAAACCTTAAAAGAAGGTACGCAAGCAGCAATCTTGACATTTGGTACAACGATTTCGATGGCGCTGGAAGCGGCGGAGCGTCTCGAAAAAGCTGGAGTTTCAGTGAAAGTCGTGAATGCTCGTTTTATTAAGCCGATGGATGAATCATATTTACATGAACTCCTAGGCAAGAATATGCCGATTTTAACAATTGAAGAAGCTTGTTTAATCGGTGGATTTGGTACAGGTGTAGTAGAATTTGCTACTGAGCATGGGTATCATAGTGCTTTAATCGAACGAATGGGAATTCCAGATCATTTCATTGAACACGGTAGTGTTACAAAGTTGTTAGAAGAAATTGGTTTAACGACAGATGCTGTTGTAGACCGTATTCATACAATGATTCCATCAAAACAAAAAAGGGCGTAACAAATGAGTGTAAAAAAAGAAAGAGTAGATGTACTATTAGTAGAACGAGGACTTATAGAAACGCGTGAAAAGGCAAAACGCGCTGTTATGGCGGGTCTTGTATATGCAAATGAAATGAGACTCGATAAACCAGGGGAAAAAATCCCGCAAGATACACCGATTACGGTAAAAGGACAAGTTATGCCATATGTGAGCCGTGGCGGTTATAAGTTAGAGAAGGCATTAGAGACTTTTCATCTTGATTTACAAGATAAAATTATGTTAGATATTGGCTCATCAACTGGTGGCTTTACAGATTGTGCGCTGCAAAATGGTGCGAAGTTATCTTACGCTTTAGATGTAGGGTACAATCAACTTGCTTGGAAGCTTCGTCAAGATGAGCGCGTTGTTGTTATGGAACGGACGAATTTTCGTTATGTAACACCGGCTGATTTAGAGCGTGGCTTGCCGCAGTTTGCTAGCATTGATGTTTCGTTTATATCGTTAAAATTAATTCTTCCAGTCTTAAAAACGATATTGACTCCAAATGGTGATGTTGCGGCTTTAATTAAACCACAATTTGAAGCTGGAAGAGAGCAGGTCGGGAAGAAGGGCATCGTTCGTGATCGTAAAGTTCATGAAGCTGTCGTAGAAATGATTGTTGATTTCGCAATAAAAGAAGGGTATGATGTTGAAAACTTAACATTTTCTCCAATTACAGGTGGGGACGGAAATATTGAGTTTTTAATTCATTTAAAGTGGCATGGTGAACGTGAGATTGGCGAAAAACATTCTCTGGTTTCTGTAGAGCAAGTTGTAACAGAAGCTCATGAGGTCTTAAAACAAAAAGGGAAAGAGGAATAACGGTTGTTGTTCCTCTTTTTGCTGGAATTGTATAATGATTGTAAAAACAATTATGTACAAGTAAACGATTATAAGTTAACATAAATAAGTGAAGTATACCAATATTTAAACTATGGTAAGAGATAGTGTGAGGTGCAAATGTATGAATAAAGGTCAGCGCCATATTAAAATCAGAGAAATTATCGCGAATAAAGAAATTGAAACGCAAGATGAACTAGTTGATATTTTGCGTAATGAAGGCTTTAATGTAACGCAAGCAACTGTATCACGTGACATTAAAGAGTTGCACTTAGTAAAAGTGCCATTGCATGATGGTCGCTATAAATATAGCTTACCAGCAGATCAACGATTTAACCCGTTGCAAAAATTAAAACGTAATCTAGTCGATTCGTTTATAAAGTTAGACACAGCAGGACATATGCTTGTGTTAAAAACATTACCTGGTAACGCGCACGCGCTCGGAGCACTTATTGATCATTTAGAATGGGATGAGATTATTGGAACCATTTGTGGTGATGATACTTGCTTAATTATTTGCCGTACGCCTGAGGATACAGGTGTTGTATCAGATCGTTTCTTAAATATGTTGTAACAAAAGAATCTTGTTTACTCCTTTGCTAAAAGCAGAAAGTAAACAAGATATTTTTTATTATAGGAAAAATAGATGAATGTGAAGTGAAATATGGTGTTTTTCTAGAATGAAGTTAGGAAATCGATGGATTGACCCGTAAAACAAATGTTTGGTACAATGGAGCGGGCTAGAAGAGTAATTTATACATACAATATATATGATAAACGCAGAGTGAAAAGCGCTTAGCGAAAGCCCTTTTTAGGGGATTAGTTTATAACGAGGTGAATGGGGCATTGTTATCGGAATTATCGATTAGAAACTTTGCTATTATTGAGTCATTAAATATTTCTTTTCAAAAAGGTTTAACAGTTTTAAGTGGTGAAACAGGTGCCGGAAAATCAATTATTATTGATGCAATCAGCTTACTTGTTGGTGGCCGGGGTTCAGCAGAATTTGTTAGATATGGAACAGAAAAAGCTGAAATTGAAGGTTTATTTTATATAGAGGATGATAAACATCCATGTATTACGAAAGCTGAAGAGCTGGACATTGAAATTGAAGATGGGATGATCATTTTAAAACGTGACATCGCTGCGAATGGAAAAAGTGTATGTCGTGTAAATGGTAAACTTGTTACATTGAGTATATTAAAAGAAATTGGGAAAACACTTGTTGATATTCATGGACAACATGAAACGCAAGATTTGATGAATGAGGAACGCCATTTGTTTATGCTCGATCATTTCGACGGAAATCGTATCGTGAACCAATTAGAAATATATCAAGATGTATATGGTGAATATGAGCAGTTAAAAAAGCAACTCAAATCTTTAACAGAGAATGAACAGCAGATGGCACATCGCTTAGATTTAATTCAATTCCAGCACGAAGAAATTTGTAAAGCGGATTTGAAAGTCGATGAAGAAAATGAATTGACAGAAGAGAGATTAAAAATTTCCAATTTCGAAAAGATTTATAAAGCGCTTGGTGATGCATACCGTTCATTAAGCGAAGATGGTAGTGGACTTGATCATGTACGAAATGCGATGGGACAAATGGAGAGTATTACACACCTAGATGAGGCGTATCAAGAGAACCATGATTCGATTGCAAATAGCTACTACTTATTAGAAGAGGTTGCCTATCAGCTCCGTGAAAAGTTAGATATGATGGAGTATGATCCGAATCGTTTAGACGAAATTGAAACACGTTTGAATGAAATTCGTATGCTAAAGAGAAAGTATGGAAATACTGTAGAAGAGATTTTAGCGTATGCTGATAAAATAGAGCAAGAAATTTTTACAATTGAAAATAAAGATGTACATATTGAAACGACGAAAAAGAAATTAAAAGAATTAGAAAGCGTAATTTTGAAGGAAGCAACGATACTGAGTGATATGCGTCATCAACTTGCAGACCATCTTACAAGCGCAATCCACCAAGAATTAAAAGAACTGTATATGGAAAAAACGAAATTTGAAGTGAGGATTAAGAAAAAAGAAGGAAGCAATGATGATCCACTTGTAGAAGGGGCACCAGTGAAACTTACGGCAGATGGATACAATCATGTGGAATTTTATATTTCAACAAATCCAGGTGAACCATTAAAGCAACTTTCAAAAGTAGCTTCTGGTGGAGAATTATCCCGTATTATTTTAGCTCTGAAAAGTATCTTTTCTAAACATCAAGGTGTTGCATCTGTCATTTTTGATGAAGTAGATACGGGAGTGAGTGGACGAGTGGCACAAGCGATTGCGGAAAAAATTTATCGTGTATCTGTAAACTCGCAAGTAYTTTGTATTACGCACTTACCTCAAGTAGCATCGATGGCGGATTCACATTTATTTATTCGTAAACAAGTTGCAAATGATCGGACGATTACATCAGTTACTGTATTAAGTACAGAGGATAAGGTGACGGAGATTGCTCGAATGATTTCTGGCGTGGAAATTACCGATTTAACGACGGAACATGCGAAAGAGTTACTTACGCAAGCACATCGTTTTAAACAGACAGCAGAGGCTATCCAATAATGGATAGCTTTTTTGCTCAAATGACGATTTCTTGATTCTTCCGGTTATAAACAAAGCGTTACAAGGAGAAATTAAAAGATGAAGTCGTTAGGCTGAATGTGGGGTAGGAGCGAGGAGAGTGAACGAATTGAAATTAGAGCAATTCCGAAAAATAATAGGTCTTTGCCTCCTTGTTTCATTAATTTTTATGGGATGTTTTAAACCGCTTCGTACGTTTATTTCATCCCCGAAGCAACTCGTTATTTTTGAGGGTCAACAATCCGAAATAGCATCATTTCCAGTTTTCCAGGCTTCATCGACAAATCATCATGTTTTTACAGTGAGTTCAAATAAAGAACAGAAATCTGAACTTGTAGTAAATTCGCATCAAAATGGTGAAGCGGATATGGTTTTTCAACTTGCTGGATTTCCAGTAAAAAAGGTAAATGTGAAAGTATTAAAAGATTTTAAAGTGATTCCAGGTGGGCAATCAATTGGAGTGAAATTGAATACAAAAGGTGTACTTGTTGTTGGACATCATTTAATTCAAACAGAGAGAGGGAAAGTATCGCCTGGGGAAATGGCTGGTGTACAAGTTGGGGATATGATTACCGAAATTAATGGAAAAACAATTGAAAGAATGAGCGATGTGGCACCTTTTATTCATGATAGCGGAAAAACAGGTGAACCGCTTAACCTCGTCTTATTACGAGATGGTAAGTATATTCGTACGAAACTAACACCAGAAAAAGATAATGGTGAATCGTCTTATCGGATTGGCTTATATATTCGTGATTCAGCTGCTGGTATTGGAACGATGACTTTTGTTCATCCGGATTCGATGAAATATGGAGCGCTTGGTCATGTTATTTCTGATAATGATACGAAGAAACCAATTCAAGTAGAAGATGGACAGATTGTTCGTTCGACAGTTACTTCTATTGAACGCGGTAGTCATGGAAATCCAGGAGAAAAATTAGCAAGATTTTCACCGGATCGTGAAGTGATTGGTAATATTACAACAAATAGTCCTTTTGGTATTTTTGGTAAATTAAATACAGGTATAAAAAATGGCATAATGGATGAAGCAATGCCGATTGCATTGTCTCATCAAGTGAAAGAAGGGCCAGCGAAAATATTAACAGTTATCGATCAAGATAAAGTAGAGGCATTTGATATTGAAATCGTAAGCACGGTACCACAAAAGTTCCCAGCTACAAAAGGAATGGTTGTAAAAGTTACAGACAAACGTTTGTTGGCTAAAACAGGTGGTATTGTTCAAGGGATGAGTGGTAGTCCGATTGTTCAAAATGGAAAAATGATTGGTGCTGTTACACATGTATTTGTGAATGACCCAACTTCAGGGTATGGTGTCCATATTGAATGGATGTTACATGAAGCTGGAATTAATATTTATGAGCAAGAGAAAAAAGCAAGCTGATGTTAGTCAGCTTGCTTTTTTCTTGAGAAATTCGTTGAAATTTTGTAAAAGTTCCGCAAGAGCTGTTTTTTGTTGTAAAATAAAAGAAAAGAGTGAACGTTTCGTTGTAAACCTATGATGGAATGTGTAAAGAAAGAAAATAAATGAACGATAAACATATTTTTTTGTGATTTTATCGGAAATTAAGAAACTTTAAAAGGGAAATTTCACACAATTGTCGAACAATTCATGTAGCCTAGAAGCTTACACATGTCGGGAGAATCGATTCGGTAAGGGAGGAAAAGCTGTGGAGAAAATTAAAGTGTGTCTTGTGGATGATAATAAGGAACTAGTATCAATGCTAGAAAGTTATGTTGCTGCTCAAGATGATATGGAAGTAATCGGAATTGCTTATAATKGTCAAGAGTGTTTGAATTTACTGAGGGAGAAACAACCTGATGTACTTGTTTTAGATATTATTATGCCACATTTAGATGGTTTAGCGGTGCTGGAAAAAATGCGTCATATTGAAAGACTAAGACAGCCGAATGTGATTATGTTAACGGCATTTGGACAAGAAGATGTGACGAAAAAAGCAGTTGATTTAGGTGCTTCTTATTTCATCTTAAAGCCATTTGATATGGAAAATTTAACGGGTCATATTCGTCAAGTAAGCGGTAAAACGAATACTACAATTAAACGTCCACTACCATCTTTCCGATCTGCAACAACAGTAGATGGCAAACCGAAGAATCTAGATGCGAGTATTACAAGCATTATTCACGAAATTGGTGTACCAGCTCATATTAAAGGATATATGTATTTGCGAGAGGCGATTTCTATGGTATATAACGATATCGAGCTTCTTGGCTCTATTACGAAAGTCTTATACCCGGATATTGCGAAAAAATATAATACGACAGCAAGCCGTGTGGAACGCGCAATCCGTCATGCGATTGAAGTAGCGTGGAGTCGTGGGAATATTGATTCAATCTCGTCCTTATTTGGTTATACTGTATCGATGTCAAAAGCAAAACCTACGAATWSCGARTTCATCGCAATGGTTGCRGATAAGTTAAGRCTTGAACATAAGGCTTCRTAAACGTTATTGTATTGAGAGTTTCGTAATGTAAAGTTATCAACAAGTAAAGTTAATATATTTCGATCAACACCGTCTTTCATTCGTTTGTAAATCAAACGAATGAAAAACGGTGTTTTTGTTTTGAATGAGTTTTACAGATAGGATAAAAAGAAAAAAATTTAGTGTTGTCGTTAAATTAAAATATGTCGTTGGACAGTATATTTCAATCTGGGAATTTTAGGAGTTTATGTAAGAATCCGCTTATGATATTATGATATATATGGGCGGAAATATGGTGAATAGAGAAAATAAACAGTCCTGCAAAACAGGACTGGATTATTCTTCATCTTTATTTTGTTTTTCTAGCTCAACTAACTTTTGAACTAAAATGTGCTGCGGCATATGCATAATTTGCTCAAGTGGAACACCTAGAGCTTTTGATAAACGAATTGCAGTATCCGGAGAAATTTGTAATGGTTTCATAGAAGTACCTCCTTTTTCGTATAGTATAGCATAAGATTGGGGGAGTGAGGATGACTCTTATATTCGCGCACCGCGGTGCGGCGGGGGCGTATCCAGAAAATACAATGATTTCATTTAAAGCTGCGGAATCGTTTCAGGCAGACGGGATAGAATTAGATGTTCAATTTACGAAGGATAAAAAAGTTGTTGTGATTCATGATGAAACTGTCAATCGTACAACGAATGGAAAAGGTGCCGTTCGTAATTACTTATATGAAGATTTGCGAAAATTGGATGCGAGTCACCAGTTTTCGGAAAAGGTAGGTTTTTGCAAAATTCCTTTATTAGAAGAAGTGCTAGAATGGCTAAAATCGAATTGTTTGTTGCTCAATATTGAATTTAAAAATAATAAAATTCCATATTGTGGTTTAGAAGAAGAAGTTATAACACTTATACGTAAGTTTGGCCTAGAAGATCGAGTTATTTTTTCTTCTTTTAATCACTACAGTATGAAAAGATGTCATATGATGGCTCCGGATATTCAAACGGCTATTTTGTATCGAGAAGGTTTACATAGCCCGTGGGCGTATGCGCAAAAAATGGGGGCTACTGCGATTCATCCGAACTATCGTTATCTTCAGGATGCAATAGCTGAATTAACAATGGAGAGCGGAGTTGAAGTGCGGCCTTATACAATTAATGATGAAACGGTTATGCGTAAGTATTTTGATATGAACATATCGGCGATTATTACTGATTATCCAGAAACAGCGAGAGTGTTATTACAAGTGGAAAAATGAGACCTTACATTAGAAAGGTCTCATTTTTATGTTCTTTTATCTTCTGAAACGAGCTTGTACTTTGTTTCGTTTACGATCACGATGTACAACAAAGCCTCCAAAGATATAAAAACCGATTGCAAAGCAGAATACACCTATTAAAAATTGTAACCATAATACAGGGATTGGAGATAAAAGAATACCAAATACAGTATCTCTCATCAATTTTATACCTAGCACTGCTAATGAGATGGGGATGAGTGCTAATAGAAGAGCAAGGTAACGCTGCATAGATAACGCTCCTTTTCAGATAATTTTGTATATATCAAATGATGTTATATTGAAAGGGGATTTGTCAAGTGATTGCTGAACGAGTAAGATAAAGGTGTGAAAAATTTTGCAGAGATACTTCGAGAGGAAGTGGGATGTGTGAAACAAAAAGTATTAATTATTGGAGCGGGCGAAGGTGGAAGTACGATTCTTGGTTTGCTGCAAAATTCGAATATATTTAAAGTCGTTGGCGTTATCGATATAAATCCGAATGCAAAAGGATTACAGATTGCGCAAGAACAAGGTATTGCAGTTGGAGAAGATTTAGATTCTTTTCTTACAGTGGATGTGGATGTAATTTTTGATATGAGTGGTGATTACCATTTACATAAGGTTCTATTCGCAAAAAAACAAGAAAATACACTCCTTATACCAGGGGATGTTGCGAAAATCGTTACGAAGTTGGCACATGAGAAAGAGAATTTAATTGAAAAACTGAAAGGCCAAACGCAGCAAGGAAATTTGATTTTAAATTCTACTCATGATGGAATGATTGTCATTGATTCAGAAGGTTATGTGAAATTATTTAACAAAAGTGCAGAACGTATAACGGGTTATAAAGCGAAAGAAGCGACTGGGAAATATATTTTAGAAGTAATTCCGACTAGTAAGTTACTTCGTACTATACGAACGAAACAAATAGAAGTGAATCATGAGTTGACATTAGGGAATGAAAAGAAGATTATTACAACGCGGATTCCAATTTTAAAAGAAGATGGAGAGGTGCAAGGGGCATTTGCAATTTTTAAAGATATTACAGAAGTTGTAGATCTAGCAGAAGAAGTTACGGATTTAAAAGAAATTCAAACCTTATTGGAAGCGATTATTCATTCATCTGAGGAAGCGATTTCTGTTGTAGATGAGAAAGGAAGAGGTCTTGTCATCAACCCTGCTTATACAAAGTTAACAGGCCTTACAGAGGATGACATAATTGGAAAACCTGCAACGACTGATATTGTAGAGGGGGAAAGTATGCATATGAAAGTACTTCGGACGCGTAGGGCGGTACGAGGGATTCATATGAAAATTGGTCAGAAAAAACGAGATGTCATTGTAAATGTCGCGCCGGTTATTGTTGATGGAATATTGAAAGGTAGCGTTGGTGTTATTCGTGACGTATCCGAAATTCAAAAATTAACGCATGAATTAAACCGGGCAAGACAAATTATTCGGACGCTAGAAGCGAAATATTCTTTTGAGGATATTGTAGGAACGTCTGATGAAACGATGGCTGCAATAGAGCAAGCAAAGCTTGGAGCAAATACACCAGCAACCGTATTACTTCGCGGGGAGTCAGGGACTGGTAAAGAGTTATTTGCGCACGCTATTCATAACGGGAGTAATCGGAAATACAATAAGTTTGTTCGTGTAAACTGTGCTGCTATCTCGGAAACTTTATTGGAAAGTGAATTATTTGGTTACGAAGAAGGAGCCTTTTCTGGTGCGAAAAGAGGCGGTAAAAGAGGTTTCTTTGAAGAAGCAAATAATGGGAGTGTTTTTTTAGATGAGATTGGGGAACTGTCTGCGAATACGCAAGCGAAATTATTGCGCGTTTTGCAGGAAAAAGAAATTGTAAAAGTTGGAGGAACGAAACCAATTCCTATTAATGTTCGGGTGATTGCGGCGACGCATGTAAATTTAGAAAAAGCAATTTTGGAAGGTGAATTCAGAGAAGATTTATATTATCGCCTAAATAAAATTCCAATTCAAATTCCGTCTCTTCGTCAGCGAAAGGAAGATATTCCGGTTATATCAGAACGATTGATTCAAAAAATTAATCAAGATTATGGTCGGAATGTAGAAGGATTAACGGAATCGGCTATTGAATATTTGCGATCGTATGATTGGCCAGGGAATGTTAGAGAGCTTGAGAATATTTTGGGACGGGCGATTATTTTTATGAACTATAATGAGATGTATATTGATGTACATCATTTGCCTTCTTTGCATAAGGAGGACCAAGTGGAATTAAAAGGAAATGATTTGTTGCCGGAATTAGAAGAAAAGCCCCTTGAACATTTGGTTACGGAGTTTGAAGGGAACATCATACATGAATATTTAGAGAAGTTTGGTGGGAATAAAACAAAGACAGCGAAAGTGTTAGGAATCTCAGTTCGAAATTTATATTACAAGTTAGAAAAGTATGACCGTGCAAAAAATAGCATGCAATAAATTGCGTACCGTGCAATTTATTGCATGATACGTAAAAAACAACAAATCAAGACAGAATATTATGTAATTTTATAAAGTACTGATTTCACTGTATTTTGTATGCGTTTTCATAATTGGTATGACCAATTTGAAAAGTTGGCACGATATTTGCTTATTAAATAGACGAGGGACGACGGAAAGGGTTGATTACAAGATATGAAGTTAAAACACTTAATTGATCAAGCAGCAGGGCAGCCTAAAAAAACTGTGGCTGTAGCAGTGGCTGAAGATCATGAAGTAATTGAAGCAGTAGCTAAGGCAATTCAATTACAGTTAGCTCAATTTCGTCTATATGGAAATCAAGAAAAAATTATTGGTATGCTACAAGAGCATGACTTACAAGTTTCAGAACACGTTCAAGTGATTGCGACATCATCAAGTGCTGAGGCCGCGGAACTTTCTGTTAAAGCTGTAAGAAATGGTGAAGCAGACGTACTTATGAAGGGGAACATCCCAACAGCAAGTATTTTAAAAGCAGTATTAAATAAAGAGTGGGGACTTCGCAAAGGTAGTGTGTTATCACATGTTGCAGCGTTTGAAGTTCCAAATTACGATCGCTTTATCTTTGTCACAGATGCAGCGATGAACATTGCACCTGATGTAGGGCAAAAAGCTGCTATTATACAAAATACTGTTGAAGTTGCCCGGGCAATAGGAATCGAATTGYCAAAAGTGGCTCCGATTGCAGCGGTGGAAGTTATTAATCAAGCAATGCAGGCGACAATCGATGCAGCGATGTTAACCCAAATGAATCGTCGTGGACAAATTAAAGATTGTATCGTTGATGGACCGCTTGCTTTAGATAATGCTGTATCACAAATTGCAGCAGAGCACAAAGGCATAGTAAGTGATGTGGCAGGTAAGGCAGATATTTTACTCGTCCCAACGATTGAAGCTGGAAACGTGCTATATAAATCGCTTGTCTATTTTGCAAATGCAAATGTAGGAGCGATGATTGCTGGCGCAAAAGCACCGATTGTTTTAACATCTCGTGCAGATTCAGCAGAAACAAAAGTATATTCATTAGCTTTAGCAGTTGCGACTGCTTCTAAATAAACCAAAAGGGTAAAACAATTAGGGGGAAATGACAATGACATTAGAAATCTTCGAATACTTAGAAAAATATGATTATGAGCAAGTAGTATTTTGTCAAGATAAAGAATCTGGATTAAAAGCAATCATTGCAATTCATGATACAACACTTGGACCAGCCCTTGGTGGAACAAGAATGTGGACATATGATTCTGAAGAAGCGGCGATTGAAGATGCATTGCGTCTTGCAAAAGGGATGACATATAAAAACGCAGCAGCTGGTTTAAACCTAGGTGGTGCAAAAACAGTTATCATCGGCGATCCACGTAAAGATAAAAGTGAAGCAATGTTCCGTGCATTAGGACGTTACATCCAAGGTTTAAACGGGCGTTATATTACTGCAGAAGATGTTGGTACAACTGTTGATGATATGGATATTATCCACGAAGAAACTGATTTTGTAACAGGTATTTCACCTTCATTCGGTTCTTCTGGTAACCCATCTCCAGTAACTGCTTATGGTGTTTACCGCGGTATGAAAGCAGCGGCGAAAGAGGCATTTGGTACAGACAGCCTAGAAGGTAAAGTAATTGCTGTTCAAGGTGTTGGTAACGTAGCATATCACTTATGCAAGCATTTACACGCTGAAGGTGCACAACTAATCGTTACAGATATTAATAAAGAAGCGGTACAACGTGCAGTAGAAGAATTTGGTGCAACAGCAGTTGAACCAAATGAAATTTACGGTGTAGAATGTGACATTTATGCACCATGCGCATTAGGTGCAACAGTAAATGACGAAACAATTCCACAACTTAAAGCAAAAGTAATTGCAGGTTCTGCAAATAACCAATTAAAAGAAGATCGTCACGGTGACGCAATCCATGAAATGGGAATTGTATATGCACCAGACTATGTAATTAATGCAGGCGGTGTAATTAACGTAGCAGATGAATTATATGGATACAATAGAGAACGTGCATTAAAACGTGTAGAGTCTATTTATGACACAATTGCAAAAGTAATTGAGATTTCAAAACGTGATGGTGTACCAACTTATGTTGCAGCAGATCGTCTAGCTGAAGAGCGTATTGCAAGCTTGAAAAATACTCGTAGCACGTTCTTACGCAACGGCCATAACATTATTAGCCGTCGCTAATCTATCATATACAACTTCTACAAAAGCTGTGGTTACCTCTTACGAGGTTTCCACTGCCTTTTGAATTTATAGGTGGAGGTAGCAACATTGTCCTTAAATCGAATCCTTGTTATTAATCCGGGTAGTACATCCACAAAAATAGGTGTTTTTGATAATGAAAGACCCGTTTTAGAAGAAACCATTCGTCATGATGTGGATAAAATCGGTAAATATAAACGAATTATTGATCAATATGAATTTCGAAAAGAAACAATTTTAGAAGTTTTACATTCTCACGGCATTAATATTTCGAAATTAAACGCTGTTTGCGGTCGCGGGGGATTACTTCGTCCCATTGAAGGTGGTACGTATACAGTGAACGAAGCAATGTTAGAAGATTTGAAAAATGGATATAGCGGTCATCACGCTTCAAATCTTGGAGGTATTTTGGCGTATGAAATCGCTTCAGGATTAAATATTCCAGCATTCATTGTCGATCCAGTTGTTGTTGATGAAATGGATTCAATTGCTCGTATTAGTGGTATTTCTGGCATGGAGCGAAAAAGTATTTTTCATGCGTTAAACCAAAAAGCTGTGGCGCGTAAAGTTGCAGAGGAACTTGGTCGTAAATATGAAGATTTAAACCTATTAATTGCGCACATGGGTGGCGGGATAACGGTTGGTGCTCATAAGCAAGGAAAAGTTATTGATGTAAATAATGGTTTGAATGGTGAAGGTCCATTTAGTCCAGAACGTTCTGGAACAGTGCCGGTTGGACAGTTAATAGAAATGTGTTTCTCAGGTGAGTATTACCGCGATGAAATGATGAAAAAGATTGTTGGACAAGGCGGATTAGTAAGCCTTATTGGTACAAACGATGCAATTAAAGTTGAAAACATGGTTGAGAAAGGTGATCCTGAGGCAACACTTATTTACAAAGCAATGGCATATCAAGTTGCGAAAGAAATCGGCGGAGCTAGCACGGTTCTTCATGGGAAAATAGATGCAATCGTTTTAACAGGAGGACTCGCATATAGCAAAATTCTTGTTGATGAAATCAAGGAGCGCGTTCATTGGATTGCTGATGTGATTGTGCATCCAGGTGAAGATGAATTACAAGCATTAGCAGAAGGGGCACTTCGTGTATTACGTGAGGAAGAAGCTTCAAAAGAGTATGTTGTACGAGAAAAAGAAACGGTAGCTAGGGGTTGAGATAATGGCAAAAGAATATGATTTAGTCATCGTTGGCGGCGGTACTGGCGGATATGTTGCTGCTATTCGTGCATCACAATTAGGGCTAAAAACAGCGCTTGTTGAAAAAGATAATCTTGGTGGCACTTGTTTACACAAAGGTTGTATTCCTAGTAAAGCATTGCTGCGTAGTGCTGAAGTATATGCAACGGCAAAAAAGAGTGAAGAGTTTGGCGTTGTAACGAGCAATGTAGAATTGAACTTTGCTAAAGTGCAAGAGCGTAAAGAAAAGATTGTAACGCAGCTTCATAAAGGCGTTCAGCATTTAATGAAGCAAGGTAAAATTGATGTGTTTGAAGGTATCGGCCGCATTCTTGGACCTTCTATCTTCTCTCCAATGCCGGGAACAATTTCGGTTGAATTGGCAAATGGAGAAGAGAATGAAATGTTGATTCCTAAAAATGTGCTTATTGCAACAGGTTCTCGTCCAAACTCTTTACCAGGGTTAGAACTAGATGGAGAATACGTAATGTCATCGGATCATGCCCTGAAAATAGAAACGCTTCCCAAATCAATTATCATTGTTGGTGGTGGTGTAATTGGAATTGAATGGGCATCTATGCTTGCTGATTTCGGTGTTGAAGTTACCGTATTAGAATATGCAAAACATGTCTTACCGCTTGAAGATCAAGATGTTTCGAAAGAAATGCAACGTCTCTTGAAGAAAAAGGGAATTAAAGTGGTAACAGGTGCAAAAGTATTACCAGAAACATTGGTAAAAGATAATGGAGTAGCAATTCAAGCCGAACACAATGGTGAAAGTAAAGAATTCAAGGCAGAAAAAATGCTTGTATCTGTAGGAAGACAAGCCAATACGCAAAATATCGGCTTAGAGAATACAGATATCATTGTGGAAAAAGGATACATTCAAACAAATGAGTTTTATCAAACGAAAGAATCACATATTTATGCAATTGGTGATGTAATTGGTGGTTTACAACTTGCACACGTTGCTTCTCATGAAGGTATTGTTGCTGTAGAACATATTGTTGGTAAAGAAGTTATGCCAATCGATTACTCTATGGTATCGAAATGTGTATACAGTAGTCCAGAAGTAGCTTCTGTTGGTTTAACAGAACAGGAAGCAAAAGAAAAAGGCTATAAGTTAAAAGTAGGCAAGTTCTCATTCCGTGCAATCGGAAAAGCACTTGTATATGGAGAATCAGATGGCTTTGTGAAACTTGTAGTTGATGAAGAAACAAATGATATTCTCGGTGTTCATATGATTGGCCCACATGTAACGGATATGATTTCTGAAGCGGGTCTTGCAAGAGTACTTGATGCAACACCTTGGGAAGTTGCACATACAATTCATCCGCATCCATCATTATCAGAAGCAATTGGTGAAGCTGCATTAGCAGTAGATGGAAAAGCGTTACACGCATAAAAATGTGGATTTAGGAGGTTATGAAAATGGCAGAAGTAAAAGAAAAGCGCCATGAAGAGCTTGGCTTAAGTGATGAGCAAGTAGTAGAAATGTATCGTACGATGTTGCTTGCACGTAAAATTGACGAACGTATGTGGTTGTTAAACCGTGCAGGGAAAATTCCATTCGTAATTTCTTGTCAAGGACAGGAAGCTGCACAAGTAGGCGCAGCATTTGCACTTGATCGTAAAAAAGATTATGCATTACCATATTACCGTGATATGGGTGTAGTACTAGCGTTTGGTATGACAGCAAAAGAGCTTATGTTGTCTGGCTTTGCAAAAGCAGGAGATCCAAACTCTGGTGGCCGTCAAATGCCTGGTCACTTCGGTCAGAAGAAAAACCGTATTGTGACAGGTTCATCACCAGTTACAACACAAGTGCCTCATGCAGTAGGAATTGCACTAGCAGGGAAGATGGAAAAGAAAGATTTAGTAACGTTTGTTACCTTCGGTGAAGGTTCTTCTAACCAAGGTGACTTCCACGAAGGTGCTAACTTTGCTGGCGTACACAAATTGCCTGTTATTTTCATGTGTGAGAATAACAAATATGCAATTTCTATCCCTGTTGAAAAGCAATTAGCATGTAAAAATGTATCAGATCGTGCAATTGGTTACGGTATGCCAGGATACACAGTGGACGGAAATGATCCACTTGCAGTATATAAAGCTGTAAAAGAAGCAGCGGATCGTGGCCGCCGCGGCGAAGGTCCAACTTTAATTGAAACAGTATCATATCGTTTAACAGCACACTCTAGTGATGACGATGATCTTGTATATCGTGATAAAGAAGAAGTAGAAGAAGCGAAGAAAAAAGATTCCATCTTTACATTTGCTGCTTACTTAAAAGAGGTTGGCGTGTTAACGGAGGAATCTGAAAAACAAATGTTAGATGAAATTATGCATATCGTAAACGAAGCAACAGAATATGCAGAAAATGCTCCGTATGCAGCACCTGAAGATGCATTGAAGCACGTATACGCAGAATAGGGGGGAACGTTTCATGGCTGTAATGTCTTATATTGACGCGATTACATTAGCAATGCGCGAAGAAATGGAACGCGATGAGAAAGTATTTGTATTAGGAGAAGACGTTGGTAAAAAAGGTGGCGTATTTAAAGCGACAAATGGATTATATGATCAATTTGGTGAAGATCGTGCGCTTGATACACCGCTTGCAGAATCTGCAATTGCAGGGGTAGCAATCGGGGCAGCGATGTACGGAATGCGTCCAATTGCTGAAATGCAATTCGCTGATTTTATTATGCCAGCAGTAAACCAAATTGTTTCTGAGGCAGCAAAAATTCGTTACCGTTCTAATAATGACTGGACTTGTCCGATCACTGTACGTGCACCGTTTGGTGGCGGCGTTCACGGTGCATTGTATCACTCACAGTCTGTAGAAGCAATGTTTGCAAACCAACCAGGTTTAAAAATTGTTATTCCTTCTACACCATATGATGCAAAAGGATTATTAAAAGCGGCAATTCGTGATGAAGATCCAGTACTATTCTTTGAACATAAACGTGCATATCGTTTAATTAAAGGCGAAGTACCAGAAGATGATTATGTATTACCAATTGGAAAAGCAGATGTAAAACGGGAAGGTGATGATATTACTGTTATCACATATGGATTATGTGTTCACTTTGCTCTTCAAGCTGCTGAAAAATTAGCGAAAGATGGCATTTCTGCTCACATTCTTGATTTACGTACTGTATATCCATTAGATAAAGAAGCGATTATTGAAGCAGCTTCTAAAACAGGTAAAGTTCTTCTTGTAACGGAAGATAACAAAGAAGGAAGCATTATGAGTGAAGTAGCAGCAATTATTGCAGAAAATTGCTTATTTGACCTTGATGCACCAATTGCACGTCTTGCAGGTCCAGACGTTCCAGCAATGCCATATGCACCAACAATGGAAAAATTCTTTATGGTAAATCCAGATAAGGTTGAAAAAGCAATGCGTGAACTTGCGGAATTTTAATCGGGGGGACTATACATGGCTGTAGAAAATATCACAATGCCTCAGCTTGGGGAAAGTGTAACGGAAGGTACAATTAGTAAATGGCTCGTAAATGTTGGCGATCACGTAAATAAATATGATCCGCTTGCAGAAGTAATGACAGATAAAGTAAACGCAGAAGTACCATCTTCTTTCACAGGAATTGTGAAGGAGTTAGTCGCTGCTGAAGGTGATACACTTGCTGTAGGTGAAGTCGTTTGTGTGATCCAAGTAGAGGGCGCAGATGAGGTAGCTGCGACAGCTGTAGAAGAGAAAACAAAAGAGGAACCAAAAACAGAAGTGGTTTCAGCTGAAAAAGCAACAAAAGTGAAGCAACCAACTGATGGCAAACCTCGTTTCTCACCAGCGGTATTAAAACTTGCAGGTGAGCATAATATTGATTTAGATGCAGTAGAAGGTACGGGCGCAAATGGTCGTATTACACGTAAAGATATTCTGAAGCTTGTGGAATCTGGAAACATTCCGGTAGTTGGTGCGAAGAAAGAAGAAGCACCTGTATCTGTGCAGGCATCACAAGAAGCACCAAAAGTGGCTGCACCATCAGCTCCAAAAACAGAAGCGGCAAAACCTGTATCTGTACCGACAGTACCTGGCGATATTGAAATTCCGGTAACAGGTGTACGTAAAGCAATTGCTGCGAACATGCTGCGTAGTAAACACGAAGCACCTCACGCTTGGATGATGATTGAAGTAGATGTAACAAATCTTGTATCATACCGTAATTCAATTAAAGGCGAATTTAAAAAGCGTGAAGGCTTCAACTTAACATTCTTTGCATTCTTCGTTAAAGCAGTTGCACAAGCATTGAAAGAATACCCACAAATTAACTCAATGTGGGCTGGTGACAAAATTGTTCAAAAGAAAGATATTAACCTTTCTATCGCTGTTGCAACAGAAGATGAATTATTTGTACCAGTTATTAAACAAGCAGATGAGAAAACAATTAAAGGTATTGCTCGTGAAATTACTGAACTTGCAGGAAAAGTTCGTACAAAATCATTGAAAGCAGACGAAATGCAAGGCGGTACATTTACAATTAATAACACAGGATCATTTGGTTCTGTTCAATCTATGGGTATTATTAAYYAYCCACAAGCKGCWATTTTACAAGTWGAATCWATTGTAAAACGYCCAGTWATTATGGATAATGGTATGTTCGGTGCWCGCGACATGGTTAACYTATGTTTATCCCTTGATCATCGTGTACTGGATGGCTTAATTTGTGGTAAATTCTTAGGACGTGTAAAAGAAATTCTTGAAAATGTATCAGAGAATAATACGTCTGTATATTAATAAAAAGCTCGCGTCTGCGAGCTTTTTACTTTAGAAAAGATATACTTCTTCACTTTTTATCCCACAATAAAAAATGCCTTCCATTAATCTGACAATGAATAATAATGTATTATGAATTTACGAAAATACATTGCTGATATCCAGTATATAGATATACAATAAGAAAAGAATATTTTTTTGGAAAATCTTACTGATGAAACTGTAGTATAATGTATTGTATTGTTTAAAAAAGAAAGTTATTCTATATAAGTATTTTATAGATTAATATGCAATCAGTCGTCAAGATATAAAGAATGTTGACTCCTGGTTTTTTATTTTGCCTTAACAATGTTTCAGGAGGATGTCATGAAGAGAAGTACCGAATTTCTAAAAAGTTTAGATGTAAAATTAATTTTAATTTTGTTTATATTATGCGTCACGAGTATAGCTGCCATATATAGCAGTCAACAAACAGGACAATATGGAAATTCAAATTTTGCAATGAAACAAGGGATTAACTATGTAATCGGTATTGTTTTATTACTACTTGTTGCAAGTATTGATTTAGATCAACTGCAAAAATTAGCGTGGCCATTTTATATTGTTGGGTTTGCTTCGATTATTATACTTAAGATTTCACCATTTAAAGCTTTAACACCTGAAATATTAGGGGCAAAAAGATGGTTTAAAGTCCCAGTTCTTGGGGCGATCCAGCCATCAGAGTTTTTCAAAATTGCGTTGCTTCTTTTAGTTGCTAGTTTAGCAGTCAAGCATAATGAAAAATATATGGTACGGACTTTTCAAACGGATTTAAGATTAATAGGTAAAATTATTTTAGTATCGATTCCACCTGCTCTACTTGTATATAGTCAGCCTGATACAGGGATGGTTTTCCTATATGCTGCAGGGATTGCATGTATTTTGTTTATGTCAGGTATTCAAAAGAAATTAATTGCAATATGTACAGTTATTCCACTGACCATATTGTCCACGTTAATATTTATATTTTTGAAATACCCAGACATTTTTTTCAACAAATTGGTTACTTTACTAAAGCCGCATCAACAGTCACGAATTTTGGGCTGGTTAGACCCATTTGAGCACGTGGATCAAGGTTATCAAACACAACAATCGATTTTAGCGGTTGGTAGTGGGGGAATGGATGGAAAAGGATTTGGATATGGAAGTGTATATATTCCTGAAAAGCATACCGATTTCATTTTTGCTACAATTGCTGAAGAGGGTGGATTTTTAATTGCAGCTTTCGTCGTATTTATGTTTCTGTTACTTCTTTATCGTACAATTATAATTGGTTATTCAGCAGATAATCTGTTTGGTACATTATTATGTGCAGGAGTAATTGGTGTTTTAACATTACAAATCTTCCAAAACGTTGGTATGATTGTTGGATTAATGCCGGTAAAAGGAATTGCGCTTCCGTTTTTATCATATGGAGGAAGTTCCTTGTTTTCGAATATGATGATGATGGGGCTCGTTCTATCGGTACGGAAAACTTATAAAAAGTATATGTTTTCGGTTAGTTGATTTTTATATAAAAAGCTGATTCGTTCACACACGGATCAGCTTTTTTGCATAGAGGATTGTAATCATCACAAACTAAAGGGAGTGTGGAAATTTGTGATGATTAAGGAGTGCAGATTCATGCATATGCATATTTTTGAGGGGGCACATCATCTTTCTTATATAGAATGGATGATTCGAGCTATAACAGCGTATGTTTTTTTAATTTTTGTTGCTAAAACAATGGGACAACGCTCCATTGCACAGCTTCGTTTTTTAGATGTCGTATTAGTGCTATTGTTGGAAGGAAATCTCTCTAACGCACTATCTGATGAAAGAGTCGGTTTACTGGGATCAATGATTACAACATGTGTGCTCATTGTTCTTCATATTGTAAGTTCGGTTTTAACGTTGAAATGGGATCGATGGAGACGTTTTTTAGAACCATCGCCTATTATACTTATACATAATGGGTCAATTGATTTTAGTAATTTGAAAAAAGCAAGAATTACAGTAGAGTATTTATTCTCTGAACTACGCTTACAAAATGTCAGTGATATTAAAACGATAAGATTAGCATTATGGGAAGCAAGTGGTACCGTCTCGGTGTTTCAATATCCAGAACATGAAACTGTTTCACGGCTTGATATGAAAGTAGCAGGTAGAAAATCACCTATTTCATTTATTCTTGTGAAGAATGGAAATATACAGAAGGATGTCCTTGCTTTATTAGGAAAAACGGAAACATGGGCGCAGGAAGAATTATCAAAAAAAATATCAGTTGAATTGGTACAATTAGCAACTATAGATGAAAATAAACAAATTAATATTTTATTAAAAAAATGAAAAATATAAGCATTTTACCATTTCTTACATATGATACAATAGTGTGGACAACGAAATAAAAAAAGAAGGGTTTGTTTCGATGGGATATGTAGAGGAGTTACGAAAAGTAGTTGGTCATCGCCCTTTAATTTTAGTTGGTGCTGTTGTTCTCGTATTGAATGAAGATGGACATGTTTTATTGCAACAACGAACAGAACCGTATGGAAAATGGGGATTGCTTGGTGGTTTAATGGAGCTTGGAGAATCCCCAGAAGAGACAGCTTGCCGTGAAGTATATGAAGAAGCAGAAATTTATGTGAAAAATTTAAGACTCATTAATGTGTTCTCTGGAGCTAATTACTTTATAAAATTAGCGAATGGTGATGAATTTCAATCCGTAACGACTGCTTATTATACAAATGAATATGAAGGTTTGCTAGCTGTCAATAAAGAGGAAGCGGTTCAGCTTAAATTCTTTCCCGTTACAGAATTGCCTGCGTATATTGTAGGATCACATAAAAAAATGATTGAAACATATGAGAAGATAGAAAAAGAAAGTAGAAATAATATATAATAGCTATAGAAATACAAAAACACAGTTCTGGTTGGTAGTCCAGGCGCATACTAGTATGTCAGTAACCTTCCCCTCCGGGATGTCCAGTATTTCTAATTTTTTTTCTAAGGAGGGGCTGTCGATGAAATTGACAGTATATCATGATGGTCAGTTTTTTGTAGGAATGATTGAGGACACACATAAAGGGATTTTGTATGCAGCGAGGTATATTTTTGGTGCTGATCCATCAGACGAAGAGATACTTGTATTTGTAAATAATACGATGCTAACGTATTTTAATCACTTTTCCAAATGTGGTGTTAAAGTGGAAGAGAAAAAGCGTTCGAAAAGTATAAAGCGTATCATAAGAGAAGCTGCAAAAGAAATGCATACAAAAAGCTTTACGAAGGCACAAGAGGCAATTAGTTTATCTTATGAATTGCATAAGCAAGAAAAGCGAGTGCAATCTAAGGAACAGCGTGAAGCAGAAAAGCAGAAAAAACGCCTTATCAAAGTGCAAAAAGCAAAACAAAAGCATCGCGGACATTAAGAAAAAACGTCTTAGGACACTTGTTCTAGGACGTTTTTTCTATACATGTAAGAAGAATACAAGTAAGTTTACTTGTATTTCTAAAACGGTAACTGGTAAGATACAGAGAGATAGATCTAGAGGAGGGAAAACATTGATTAACTTTAACTTTTTTATGAATGATGTTGTCCGTCAAGCGCGTGAAGAAATTGTTTCCGCTGGATATACAGAATTAACAACACCATCCGCAGTTGATGAGGCATTTAAGCAAAAAGGTACGACACTTGTAATGGTAAACTCAGTATGCGGTTGTGCAGGTGGTATTGCTCGCCCTGCTGCTGCGCATTCCGTACATTATGATAAACGTCCAGATCACCTTGTAACAGTATTTGCGGGGCAGGACAAAGAGGCAACAGCACGTGCACGTGAATATTTTGAAGGATATCCACCATCTTCTCCGTCTTTCGCATTATTAAAAGATGGAAAGATTGTAACGATGGTTGAACGCCATGAAATCGAAGGCCATGAGCCAATGCAAGTCATTGCAAAATTACAATCGTACTTTGAAGAGAATTGTAAAGAGGTTTAATAGAAAATAAAAAGGCGGTACATACACTTATAAGTGTATGTACCGCTTTTTTATTTTGTTCCATTTATTAGGCTATTTGTGGGCAGTAAAATCCTAATTGGTGAAGACTAATAATCAATAGAAGTTGAAGAAAATCCCCCTCTGATTAAAGTTTCACTTTATTAGGAGGTATAATTAATAACATTTGTTTATAATCATTTGTAATGAGAGGAAATATACATGAAATGCATAGTTTATACAATAATTTATACATTGATTAACCTAGAAAAACCGTTTTAATAGAATTTGTAATTTATTTTTATTTTAATTGTTGCATAAAAATAAAATCACTGCTACAATACAAACATCAAATAAAAATTCTATAAAACTTTTAAATATACATTATTAGGGGGAAGAAACATGAAGAAGTTATTATCAATTTCATTTGCACTTATTTTAATAATAAGTATGTTTAGTGCTTGTAGTAAGGGAGAAACAAAGGAATCGAATACGAAGAAAGATAAGAAAGTACTCGTTATGGGTACTTCAGCAGACTATAAACCTTATGAATATGTGGAAGCTTCAAAAAGTGATGAAATTATCGGTTTTGATGTTGATATTGCAAAGTATATTGGGAAAGAACTTGGTTATGAAGTGAAAGTGAAAGATATGGATTTTGGAGGATTGTTAGCATCGCTTAGCTCGGGAAAAGTTGATTTCGTTATGGCGGGAATGACACCAAATCCAAAACGTAAGGAAAATGCGGATTTTACAGATATTTATTTTGTTGCTAAAAACATGATCGTTTCGAAAAAGGATTCTGGTATTAAATCATTACAAGATTTAAAAGATAAAAAAGTAGGAGTACAAACAGGTTCTATTCAAGAAGAAAAAGCAGACGACTTCAAAAAACAAGTAAACTTCCAGGCGGAGGGGCGTGACCGTATACCAGAAATCGTACAAGAAATTCAGGCTGGACGTTTTGATGCTGCTATTTTAGAAGATACAGTTGCTAAAAATTATTTAGATAAAATGAAAGATTTACAAGGAATTGAAATTCAGGAAGCTCCAGAAGAAGTAGGAGCAGCAATTGCCCTTCCGAAAAATAGTGACAAAACAGCGGAATTTAATAAAGTGATTAAGAAGATGCAAGAAAATGGTGAAATGGACAAATTAGTGAAGAAATGGTTTGGCAGCAAAAAATAAGCTGCCTTTCTCTTTTCTGTGAGAGGAATGACAAAAGATGAACTTAGATTTTTCGGCAATTACTCCGTCGATACCATATATATTAAAGGGACTAGAAGTTACACTGAAAATTGTAGCAGTATCTGCTTTAGTTGGTTTTATACTTGGAACGCTATTAGCACTTTGTAAAATTGCTAGAGTAAGAGTGTTAAATATCGCTGCTGATTTATATACATCGATATTTCGTGGTACACCACTTGTCTTGCAATTAATGATTATTTATTTCGGTGTTCCGCAAATGATTGGATATGATATACCAGCATTTTTAGCAGCAGTACTTGCATTTAGTTTAAATTCGGGTGCATATATGTCAGAGGTAATTCGTGCAGGAATTCAGGCTGTTGATAAAGGACAGACAGAAGCAGCGATGGCACTCGGTGTTCCATATGGAAAAATGATGAAAAATATTATTTTACCACAAGCATTAAAAAATATATTACCAGCGCTTGTGAACGAATTTGCAACACTTACGAAAGAGTCGGCAGTAGTGACAGTAATTGGTGCGACTGATTTAATGCGCCGTGCATATATTGTAGGCGGTGAAACGTTTAAATATCTTGAACCGTTACTATTTGTCGGACTTGTTTACTATATTCTAGTAATTATTCTTACATTAGTCGGGAAAGCAATTGAAGGGAGAATGAAGAAAAGTGATTAAAATTGAAAACCTTCATAAATCATTTGGACAAAATGAAGTACTAAAAGGAATTACGACAACAATCGAAAAGGGCGAAATTGTTGCGATTGTTGGACCGTCTGGGTCAGGAAAATCAACATTTTTACGTTGTATGAACGTACTAGAAACACCTACAAATGGTCACATTTGGATTGGGAATGAAGAAGTGACCAATCCAAAAACAAATATTATGAGTGTTCGTGAAAATGTGGGAATGGTGTTTCAACATTTTCACTTATTCCCTCATATGACAGTATTAGAAAATATTACGTACGCACCAGTAAATGTAAAAGGTGTGGCAAAACCAGAAGCAGAGAAAAAGGCGAAGGAACTTCTTGAAAAGGTAGGATTGCTCGATAAAAAGGATGCATATCCAAACCGTCTTTCAGGTGGACAAAAGCAGCGTGTAGCCATTGCTAGAGCATTGGCAATGGAACCGGAAGTTATGCTTTTTGATGAACCAACATCGGCACTAGATCCTGAAATGGTAAAAGAAGTATTAGAAGTAATGAAATCTTTAGTGACTACAGGAATGACGATGGCAATTGTGACACATGAGATGGGATTTGCAAAAGAAGTAGCTGATCGTGTGCTCTTTTTAGATAGCGGAAAGCTTGTTGAAGATACAAGCCCGGAGCAGTTTTTTACAGAACCAAAAAGTAAACGCGCACAAGAATTTTTACAAAAAATATTGTAATATGTAAAAGTTACGTGAATAATAAGGAGAAAAGGATGACAGCTTGTCATCCTTTTTTTATACTTATCGTAACTACGTTTATACATATAGGAGCAATGATATGTTTAGAATTGGATATCGTACAGTGAAAACAGCAGTTGGAACAGGTGCGGCAGTTTTTATTGCGCAGCTATTCGGCTTGGAATTTTATAGTTCTGCGGGCATTTTGGTTATTTTGTGTGTGCAAAATACGAAACGAAAATCACTTCAAGTCTCTTTGCACCGATTTTTAGCCTGTTTATTATCAATGGTATTCTCGTTTTGTATTTTTGAAACAATTGGTTATACACCGCTTTCTATTAGTTTGTTACTTCTTACTTTTATCCCAACAGCTGTTATGTTTAAAATTCAAGAAGGCATCGTTACAAGTTCCGTTATTGTTATGCATTTATATTCATTGAAACATATTACATGGTTAGCGATTGGAAATGAAATTGCAGTTTTAACAGTTGGAATTAGCGTGGCTTTATTGGTAAATATGTATATGCCAAGTGCGGAAAAGAAATTAAAAGGGTATCAAGAAAAAATAGAATGGAATTTTAAAACGATTTTATTTGAGATGGCTGTGTATTTACGAAATCGGGATAGTACATGGTCTGGAAAAGAATTAATTGAAACAGAAGAAATATTGAAACAAGCGAAAGATCTATCTTTTAAAAAACTTGAAAATCAATTTATGCGAGAAGATGATTATTATTATCGATATTTTGATATGCGCATGCAACAATTTGAAATTTTAGAGCGGATTATGCCGCTTGCAGCTTCCTTATCGTGGTCATATGAGCAATCAGATATGATTGCGGACGTAATTGAAAACGTTGGGAATTCTATTCGTCCTGAAAGTACGGGTCTTATTTCACTTAGACAATTACAAGAAATGCGAGAGATTTTTAGAGAAATGCCACTTCCTAAGACACGCGAAGAATTTGAAATGCGTGCGAAGCTTGTTCAACTTGTTTATGAAATGGAGCAATATTTACTTATTAAAAGTAGGTTTAAAGGGAAGGATAATGTGAAAGAACTTATATAAATCCAAATTAAAAACCAACACCAAACCATTCTTTTTAGGTAGGCAAGAGCATCCGGCCATGCATAGAAGCGGTCAGTGCCTTTTTTCAACCCATGCCGTGTGAAAATAAAAGAGGAAATAAGTGGAGATTAGTTTTTGTTTTCATAGCCGCAGCTAATATGTCGAAAAATCAAAATGGATTTATATATATAGGGAAGGAATGAATCATGTCGTATTTTCTGTCCTTACTATTATGTTTTTCTCTTTCACCGATATGGCCTCTTGGAGATAATCCGCGTGCTGGAGATCCATTTATTATTGTAAATAAGCAGACGAACAAGCTTGCTTATATTGATGATGGTAAAATACAAAAGGTCTTTCCTGTAGCGACGGGAAAAACAAACGAGTTAACGCCAGAGGGAAGTTTTGATATTGTAATGAAGGCAAAAAATCCTTATTATATTGCGAAGGATATCCCTGGTGGTTCACCAAAAAATCCACTTGGCTCTAGGTGGATGGGGTTTAATGCACGAGATACTGACGGGAGTAAATATGGTATTCACGGTACAAATCAGCCAAGCTCAATTGGAAAATATATTTCACAAGGATGCATTAGAATGAAAAAAAATGATGTGGAATATTTATTTGATCGCATTCCAATTGGAACAAAGGTATGGATTGTAAAATCGAAAAGAACATTTCAGCAGCTTGCAAAAGAAAAAGGAGCTCTGGTTTACGAAAAGGTCAACCGAACAAGTTGGCTTTTTCTTTCCACGAACTTGTCTTGACATGTGTACATATCCATGTATTAATGAGGATATACGAAGATTATTGGAAAAGGAGTTGCTCGTATGTATTTGAATCCAAGGCTTTCTTATATGCAGTTTTTTATTGGCTTTCTATTCATTGTGACTTTCATATTGGCAACTTTTAATGTATGTTCTTTTCTGGTGTCAATTGTATTCATGGCACTTTTAAATGTAACTTTTGTTATAGGAGCGTTTCAGCAAAAACATTATACGAGCTTTGTTATGGCCCTTGTGATGGCTTTTTCATTTAGTATTGTAGCGCTTGTACTAATAATAAAATAAAATATAAATCATTCATTAAAATGATTGTGATTGAACAGGCTGTTTATTTTCTATCCAGGAGAATAAACAGCCTATTTGTGCTAAAAAAGGACGACATTATATATCGTCCTCCTTACCAAAACATACTTGCTCCAGCGAGTAATGTTGTTACAAGCATTGAAATTAGCATAACGTATATCATAACTTTTTGTGCTTTCTTATTCATGTTAAACCTCCTTACAATCATTCCAACTTTCCCCCGCTATTTGCGGACAGTAACACTCCCACTTTAAAATTCAGCAAAAGCAAAGAAGTTAGGTGGGAGATGAACTGTCCGTAAAAGCCCGATTGGTGAGGGTTAATAATTATTGGGGGAATCGAGATCCCCCCAATAATTAAAGTTTCACTTTATTGTATCGAGAAATGGAAACATGGACAAGGGTATAGAGAAGACAAAATTCGAGAAGTGTATCTAAAATATAACAGGAAAACTTGAAATAAACAGAGAATATAAAAAGCATAGGACACAGTTTTTTCGGTGCCTTTTAAAAAAGTTTTGCAAGCTGAAGAATGGAGATACGATAATGAAAGTATATGAAACAGAACGTTTGCAATTAAGAGAAATCGATGAGTCGTATGCAGAGCAAGTTCTTCAATATTACGACAAAAATCGTGAGTTTTTAAAGGCGTGGGAAGAATATCGACCAGATGATTTTTTTACATTGGATTATCAAAGAAAACGGTTGCAAAAAGATGGGAAAGAATTTGTAGAAGGGAAAATTATTCGATTATGGATTTTTAAAAAAGGTGATGATACGAATATTATCGGTTGTATTTCTTTCAATTTAATTGTGCGTGGAATTTATCAGTCCTGTGTTCTTAGTTATAAACTAGATAAAGATGAATTAAATAAAGGTTATACGACAGAAGCGCTTAGAAAAGCAATTGAAGTGGCTTTTCAAGAATTCCAATTACATCGTATAGAAGCCCCGATTATGCCCCGTAACTTAGCATCTATTCAAGTTGTAACGAAGATTGGCTTTCAATATGAAGGGGTGTCCCGGAAGATGTTAATGGTAAATGGGATTTGGGAAGATCATATGCGGTGGGTCCTTTTAAATGAGTAGAAGAAAGCAGGTGGTTATCTAGATGTGTGAACCATCTGTTTTTTAGCTTGTCTTTCGAAACTTTTGCGAAATTCTGTTATAATTAACGATGTTACATACTTAATGCAATGCAGGAGGCGCATTCTCATGATTAATCAAGAACGTTTAGTAAATGAATTTATGGAACTTGTGCAAGTAGATTCTGAAACAAAATATGAAGCAGAAATTTGCAAAGTGTTAACAGAGAAATTTACTGCTTTAGGTATTGAAGTATTTGAAGATGACACGATGGGTGTAACTGGGCATGGTGCAGGTAACTTAATTTGTACTTTGCCAGCGACGAAAGAAGGAGTAGATACAATTTACTTCACTTCTCATATGGATACAGTAGTTCCTGGTAAAGGAATTAAGCCTTCTATTAAAGATGGTTATATTGTATCAGATGGTACTACAATTTTAGGGTCAGACGATAAAGCTGGATTAGCATCCATGTTTGAAGCAATCCGCGTTTTAAAAGAAGAAAATATTCCTCATGGAAAAATCGAGTTTATTATTACAGTTGGTGAAGAATCAGGTCTTGTTGGTGCGAAAGCATTAGATCGTGAACGTATTACAGCAAAATATGGCTATGCATTAGATAGCGATGGAAAAGTGGGCGAAATCGTAGTTGCAGCGCCAACGCAAGCAAAAGTAAATGCGATTATTCGCGGGAAAACAGCTCATGCTGGTGTAGCACCTGAAAAAGGTGTATCTGCAATTACAATCGCAGCAAAAGCAATTGCAAAAATGCCACTTGGTCGTATTGATTCTGAAACAACTGCAAATATCGGTCGTTTCGAAGGTGGCACACAAACAAACATCGTTTGTGACCATGTGCAAATTTTCGCAGAAGCTCGCTCTTTAGTAGATGAAAAAATGCAAGAGCAAGTTGCAAAAATGAAAGAAGCATTTGAAACAACTGCAAAAGAAATGGGCGGTCAAGCAGATGTTGAAGTAAAAGTTATGTACCCAGGATTTAAATTTGCTGATGGCGATCATGTTGTAGAAGTTGCAAAACGTGCTGCTGAAAAGATTGGTCGTACACCTTCTCTTCACCAAAGTGGTGGCGGAAGTGACGCAAACGTAATTGCAGGGCATGGTATCCCAACAGTAAACTTAGCAGTTGGTTATGAAGAGATTCATACAACAAACGAGAAAATTCCTGTTGAAGAATTAGCAAAAACAGCTGAATTAGTTGTGGCAATTATTGAAGAGGTAGCGAAATAATTGTTAGCAAAAAAGAACGTGTAGACCATAATAGGTTCACACGTTTTTTTATTTGGATTCAATTGCTTTTACAAGGCGAATGAGCCAATATAAAAAAATCCAGGGGAGTATATACGTTGTTGCGATGTGCACTACACGAGGGAGAAACGCGAAGGTATTAATATTGAAAATGGGAAGTAACAAGTAGCTAATTGCAATGACTAAAATAATAACGAGAAATATGTAATTGAGCTTATTATGATTGTTCATAACGATCACCTATTTTACAAAAATATCCATATTTAATGTAAGTATATCAAAAATATGATAGGAAAGAACGTGATTTTTGTCATTGAAAGGCTCCACTGTTTTCGTTGAATTTGATATAATGAAAACTAGGAACGAACGTTCTCTTTGAGGGGTGAGAAGTATGAGAGAAATGTATCCGAAAAATGGTCGTGTTATTTTGCACGTTGATATGAATTGTTTTTTCGCGTCAGTTGAAATTGCCCATGATCCATCATTAAAAGGAAAACCATTAGCGGTTGCAGGGAATGAAAAAGAACGAAAAGGAGTTATTGTAACATGTAGTTATGAAGCAAGGGAATACGGAGTACGTACAACAATGCTCCTTTGGGAAGCGAAGCGGTTATGTCCAGAGTTAGTTGTGAAGCACCCGAATTTTAAATTATATCGCGAGGCGTCGTTTGAGATGTTTCAAATTCTTTCACGCTTTACTGAAAAGATTCAGCCAGTTTCTATAGATGAAGGTTACTTAGATATAACAGATTGTTATGGATTAGGTTCACCTCTTGAGATTGCTAAGATGATTCAACAAACATTATTAACAGAATTACAGTTGCCATGCAGCATTGGAATAGCTCCAAATCTTTTTCTAGCGAAGACTGCGTCAGATATGAAAAAGCCGCTTGGTATTACTGTGTTTCGGAGACGAGATATTCAGGAATTACTTTGGCCACGTCCTGTTGAAGCAATGCATGGAATTGGTGAGAAAACAGCAGAAAGGCTAAAAGAAATCCATATACATACAATTGAACAGTTGGCAAAGGGAGAAGCGCATGTGATTCATGCGAAAATAGGAAAGCACGGCGTTGATTTACAAAAACGGGCAAAAGGTATGGATGATAGAGAAGTCGATCCAAATCAAATGGGACAACATAAAAGTATCGGAAATTCAACAACATTTTCGAAGGATATGGATGAAGAGAAGGAATTGCTTGATATGTTAGAGCACTTATCGAAATCAGTTAGCAAAAGGCTACAAAAACGGACTCTTGTCAGCTATAACATTCAAATTATGATGAAATACTATGATCGGCGTACAGTAACGCGGAGTAAACAATTAAAAAATGCAATTTGGGAAGAACGTGATATTTTTCAAGCTGCTTCACGTTTATGGAAGCAACATTGGGATGGCGATCCGATTCGATTGCTTGGTGTCACAGCTACGGAATTAGAATGGAAAACAGAATCAATTAAACAACTGGATTTATTTTCATTTGAAGAAGATGCGAAAGAAGAGCCACTATTAGCTGTAATTGACCAGATTAATGATAAATATGGAACTCCTGTTTTACAAAGAGGGAGTCAGTTATTTCGAAAGCAGGAGAAATCTTTTCGGCAGAAATTGGAAAATAAATTTATGTAAAAAAAGTGTCATGGCAATTTAGTACTCATGACACTTTTTATATTTAACTCGCTTCTAAATCTAATGAAGTTTTCCAACCTGCAGTCGTTACTCCAGATTCCAAAAGCATTCGACTTACTACTTTCTCGATTAAGGCTGTTTGATTTGTTACCGAGAATTAGGAAATACTCTTCGAACGGTTTCGGTAAATTCTTCAAATAACCCTGTTACTGGTTTACCTTGGTTAATTTTGTCCGCATAGTCTCTCATTCGATCTACAAAATCAGGATTTGAAGATACAAATACATGACGAATATCTGGGTCGGTAGCTCTAACTTGATCTGCAACTTTCTTTTCTAATTGCTTTGTGATTTGTCCTTTTACATTTTCACGTAAAACAACTGCAACATAGGCATTTCTATTTGTGACGATTACATTTGCCTTGTCTATTTCTTCTAGTTCAATGATTCGATCTGCCGCTTTATTTGCTATGTGCAGTCGTGTTTCATTGTTCGTGACACCGTTCGTATTATTTTTTACTCTTTGAAGGTTAGTGTTGTTTCCTTCGTATGTAACATTTCGTACGCCATTGTTTTCGCGATTATCCAATGCTTTCTCCTTTTGCTTTCCTGCACATCCAAGCAATGAAATAATTGCCAAAAAAATGATTGAAAACATCTTTAATTTTTTCAATGATATCTCTCCTTTACAATACTATGTTTTTAAAATGACCAGTTGGCCATTTATTATTCATAGTAAAAAGGGGATGATATTTTGTATATTTTATAAAAACAAAAAAAGCATCGATTTTCGATGCTTTTTTATTTTTATCCCGTTATTTGCAGGCAGTAAGACCCCCATCTCAAATTTCAGTGAAAGCAAAAAAGCTAGATTGGGATCAACTGTCCGTAAAAGCCCGGTTGGTGAGGGCTAATAATCAGTGGGGGATGAAGCCACACTGATTAAAGTTTCACTTTATAGATTATGAGATGGAAGGATTTTCATAAATCACAATCTCTGAATTGTTTGTTGTTGAAATACGTTGTGCATAATATGTGATAGATGAAGAAATGTATTCCGGTAACGTTCGATTTGTATGCGATGTGGTGTATTCATGAATTAACTCTTTTAAAGTCGTCCATTCTAGTGGTGCTGGGTGATCAGACACGAAAGAACTTACCCAGCGATCAAATGAAGATGAAAAATCAGTTTGTAAACGAAATACTTCTTTCATAGTTAAACGCTCCCTTTATTTGTAATACAATTATTTTACTATAAAACACGAACGATTGCTATTTTTTGATCGTTAACGTTCGTTTAATATAGTTGTCTAGATGAATAGTTCATAGAAATTCATTTGCCATTTGAAATAACATTCCGTAAGATGAAAGATAGATTCTATAAAGAGCTGGAGGAAAGAAAGTGGAATTTGTATTTTTAGGAACTGGTGCAGGCGTCCCTTCAAAAGGAAGAAATGTTTCGGCAATCGCTTTGCAGTTGTTAGAAGAACGAGGTGAAACGTGGTTATTTGACTGTGGTGAAGCAACACAACATCAAATTTTACATACATCAGTGCGTCCACGTCGCATTGAAAAAATATTTATTACACATTTGCATGGAGATCATATTTTTGGGTTACCTGGTTTATTAGGAAGTCGTTCCTTTCAAGGAGGAACAACTCCATTAACAGTATACGGACCAAAAGGGATTAAGCAATTCATTGAAGTCGCATTATCGGTGAGTACAACACATGTTAAATATCCACTTAAAATTGTAGAAATTACTGAGGAGGGTATTGTTTTTGAAGACAAGCAATTTCATGTAGAAACGAAGAGGTTGTCACATGGAGTTGAATGTTTTGGATACCGAATCGTTGAGAAAGACATACAAGGGCATCTCCTTGTTGAGAAGCTGCTAGAAGCTGGCGTAAAACCAGGGCCAATCTTTAAACGTTTAAAAGACGGTGAAGTAGTTGAATTAGAGGATGGAAGGGTTTTACACGGAAAAGACTTTATTGGTCCACCTCAAAAAGGAAGAATCATTACGATTTTAGGAGATACACGTTATTGTGAAGCAAGTAGAATCCTTGCGCAAGATGCAGATATACTTGTACATGAGGCAACATTTGCAGCAGCAGATGAAATCCAGGCACATGATTATTTTCACTCAACAACAGAACAGGCAGCAAGTATTGCATTGCAAGCGAATGTGAAACGGTTAATATTGACTCACATTAGTTCGCGTTATCAAGCAGATACATATAAGGAATTGTTACAAGAAGCTCAGTTGTTGTTTGCAAATACAGAAATAGCTATGGATTTGAAATGTTTTCCAGTAGAACGATAACATTTTACAAACAATGGCAACATAAGTTTGCCATTGTTTTATTTTTTATAAAATTTTTTTCTCTACAAGATAGTTGGAACTGTTATCATTTGATATCTATATGAACTAATACAGGGATTTTAAGATTTTCAGATGGATATGAGAAAAACACAAAACATCGGTCATTTTGAAAAACTGTTATATAGGTAGTTTGTCTTATTGTTAATACAAGAGAAGTAAAAAATAATCAATTCAGAAATTTTAAAATTCAACAAAAGTAAGCGTTTCATAAAAAACAAGCTATAATGAAGGCAAATTACAATTCGTCGTGAGTTACAGCGTGCATTTTAGCCATTTTTCGTAACGAAACGAAATTGACTAAAAGAGAGAGGGCATCCTAGAGATTATTAAGGGAACCGTATTATTATTATTTGTACTCAGTCTTTTTTCACTCTTTAGTTTCAAAGCACCGAATGGTATAAAGGCAATGGGAGCTCTAGCAAATGCTGCAGTTGCAAGTTTCTTAGTTGAAGCATTTCAGCTATATGTTGGTGGGGATTTAATTGGAATACCGTTTTTAAAAGAAGTTGGAGAATCAGCAGGTAGTCTAGGCAGAGTAGCTGGTGCAACTCTTGTTGCGTTAGCAATGGGGGTATCACCTGTTTATGCTATGCTTGTAGGGGCTTCTGTGTTAAAATTTGGATTGCTACCAGGATTTATTGCTGGTGCGATTGCCGGACTTATGGTTATGTATGGTTTTAATGATCCGATGAAAGTAACGCTATGTTTCTTATGTATTATGGTGTCTGGTATTATTGCAGGATATATTGGCTCACTTCTATTCAAAAACTATCCAATTCGTACAGCGGAGCAAATTCGTGGTACGGGAGGAAAGGCAACAGAATCGGCAGCTTAATAGAATAGTAGTAAGCAATTTTTTATAAAAGATTTAGGGGGAATCATGATGAAATATCGCTCAGTATTTGATATTATCGGTCCAGTTATGATTGGGCCGTCCAGTTCACATACAGCAGGTGCAGCAAGAATGGGGCAAGTTGCTCGTCAACTTTTCCGTCATGAACCAAAAAGAGTTACGATTTCGTTATATGGCTCGTTTGCAAAAACATATCGTGGTCATGGAACAGATGTAGCATTGATTGGTGGTATACTAGGATTTGAAACAGATGATACACGTATCCCAAGTGCGCTAGAAATTGCAAAAGAGCGTGGGATTGAAGTGGACTTTATTGAAGAAGAAGCGAATGCACCACATCCGAATACAGCGAGAATTCGTTTGTATAAAGGAGAAGAGGAGATTGAAGTGGTCGCTTGTTCAATTGGTGGTGGAAAGATTGAAGTGGTGGAATTAAATGGGTTTGATTTACAACTATCAGGAACAAGTCCGGCACTTCTTATTGTAAATAATGATCGCTTTGGAGCGATTGCATCTGTAGCTTCTATACTTGCCAAACATGAAATTAATATTAGTACGATGAGTGTTTCACGTAAGGAAAAAGGAAGAAGAGCGCTTATGGTCATTGAAACAGATGAATTGTTGGCAGATGAAGTTATCGAAGAAATTAAAGGACAATCTAATATTTGTCAAGTAACTATTATGGATTAATTGCAGGGGGGACACACCATGTTTCGGAACGCAGCGGAACTAGTGGCGCAAGCTAAAGAACAGAATGTAAAAATTGCAGAAATAATGATTCAATGTGAAATGAAGACAAGAAGTATCTCTCGTGAAGAAGTACTTGCAGGCATGGAGAAAAACTTAGTCGTGATGGAACAAGCGGTAGAGCGTGGTATTAAAGGTGTGAAATCACCGACTGGTTTAACTGGCGGAGATGCGGTGAAAGTACAAGAGTATATGAAGAGCGGAAAAGGTTTATCTGGGCATACGATGTTGGATGCAGTGAGCAAAGCGGTTGCAACAAACGAAGTAAATGCAGCAATGGGAATCATTTGTGCAACACCAACAGCTGGATCAGCTGGGACTGTACCAGGCGTACTATTTGCGCTCAAAGAAAAATTACAGCCAACACGTGAAGAAATGATTGAATTTTTATTTACAGCAGGAGCATTTGGGATGGTTGTTGCCAATAATGCTTGCATTTCAGGTGCAGCTGGAGGTTGTCAAGCTGAGGTTGGTTCAGCAAGTGGAATGGCAGCAGCGGCAGCTGTTGAAATGGCTGGAGGAACACAAGAGCAAGCAGCTACAGCGATGGCGATTGCTTTAAAAAATATGCTAGGGTTAGTATGTGATCCAGTTGCTGGACTTGTAGAAGTACCTTGTGTAAAACGTAATGCAGCAGGTGCTTCAAATGCTATGATTGCAGCGGATTTATCACTAGCTGGTGTAACAAGTACAATTCCATGCGATGAAGTTATTGAAGCGATGTTTAGAATTGGGCAAACAATGCCAGTTGCACTTCGTGAGACAGCTGAAGGTGGACTAGCAGCAACACCAACAGGGCGTCGCCTTCAAGAAGAGATTTTTGGAAAGAGTAGCAAATAAGAGAAGACAATCGTGATAAAAGAACGGAGCTCAGATCTATTTTCTGAGCTCCGTTTATTATTTTTCGTTTGTTAATTGTTCTAATGTTTTTCCAAGTTCATGTGATCGTTTTGTAGCTTGTGTAATACATGCGACGAGTGCTTGTTGAAAATTAAAACTTTGAAGAACCTCGATCCCAGCTTCTGTCGTTCCACCAGGAGAGGTGATTTCTTTTCGTAAGATAGAAGGGTGCTTAGTATTAGCCTTAAGCATTTCAGCGGCACCAATCATTGTTTGCAAAATAAGTGATTTAGCCACAGACTCTTCTAAGCCGATCTGTTTTGCGGCTTCTTCCATTGCTTCAACTACGTAATACACGTACGCAGGGCCACTCCCAGATAGTGCAGTAACAGCATGCATATGTTCTTCTTCCACCACTGAAACAAGGCCAATTGTTTCAAATAAAGATTTAGCAATGTAAATGTGCTGCTCTGTTGCATGCAAGGATGGAGAAATAGCTGTGGCTGATTTTAAAATAGCGGCTGATGTATTTGGCATTGCTCGGATAATCGGAACATTTTTTTGAAGCAGGCTTGTAATAGAACTTGTAGAAACACCTGCTAATAATGAAATAACGAGTTGATTATTCGTTATATATTTTTTTATAGGTTGAAGTGCTTCTGCGACGTCTTTTGGCTTCATTGCAAGGAAAATAATATCTGCATGAGCAAGTAGTTCTTCTTTGTTATGTGTTCCTTTGACACCGTATTTTGTATGTAATTCCTGTAATCTTGTTTCATTTGAGCGGTTACTTACTGTAATTTGTTTACCCGTTACAACCTTCGCATCTAATAAACCGGCGATGATTGCTTCAGCTATAGATCCGGCACCTAGAAAGGAAATATTTTGAATAGACATGATGAAGCCTCCTTAATTTTTGTAAGAAAAACTTATAAATTTACATACATTCGTTTTATTATAGAAAACACCTTCTTTTTATCTGAAAATAATGACAAATTTTTAAAGAAGTTGTAAACTGAAGAGGGATTCATTTTTGAACCGGAGAGAGACGGGGGGCATAAACATGGTAACAATTCATCGAATGGAGATTCCTGTTCCATTTGCAGTTGAGACAGTTAATGTGTTTTTAGTAAAGGGAGAATCATTAACATTAATTGATACAGGGACAAATACAAAAGAGGCCAGGGCAGCATTAGAAAAACAATTAAGGACTTTAGGATATAGGATAGAAGACATTGAAACAGTAGTGATTACACATCATCATGCTGATCATTGTGGGCTTTTAAATACATTTTCTGAGAAGACAAATATTGTAGGCCATCCTTGGAATGAGCCGTGGATTACGCAGGATTCTCAATTTTTGAAACGTTATCAACAATTTTTTAAAGAAGCCGCATTACAGTTCGGAGTTCCAGAAGCATTTTTGAAGGATGAAGCATTACTTACGACGAAAACACTTAAATATTCTTGTAATAGATCGTTAACACATACTGTACGAGAGGGAGACAGTATTGAAGCGTTACCTGAGTTTACAGTTATTGAAACACCAGGGCATGCTTCGACTCATATTTCGTTATACAGGGAGCGTGATGGACTATTAATTGGTGGGGATGCTTTAATCAGTCATATTTCCTCCAATCCGATACTAGAACCGCCATATGAAGGACAGACAGAGCGAGCGCGACCTTTACTACAATATAATCAAACATTAAAACGTTTAAGTAACATGAAGATTTCACGCATTTTATCAGGTCATGGAGAAGACATTGTGAATGTGAAAGAGCTGATAGAGGGAAGGTTGCAAAAACAAGAAACACGTGCTTTCAAAGTGTTAGAATTATTAAAAGAAAAACCGATGACAGCCTTCGAAGTATGTGTGAAATTATTCCCTGTATTATATAAAGAGCAATTGCCACTTACGATTTCGGAAACAGTTGGACAATTGGACTTTTTAGCATATAATCAACAAGTGATGATTGATGAATCGTCGCCACAATTGATTTATTATGCAAAGTAGGTGACAGCGATGACGGGACGTTTACAAGAAAAAGTAATCGTCATTACAGGAGCTTCTAGTGGAATTGGAGAACAAGTTGCGATGCAAGTTGCAGCAGAGGGCGCGATTCCTGTATTAATAGCGCGGACAGAAGAAAAACTACGAGTATTAGCTGGAAAGATTAAAGCGACTTACAATACGCCTTGCTATTATTACGTATTAGATGTAAGTGAAGAAGTAGAGATTGATACTGTTTTTGCAAGAATATTAAAGGATGCAGGGCAGATTGATATATTGGTAAACAATGCTGGTTTTGGTATTTTCAAAACGTTTGAAGAAGCGTCCATGACTGAAGTGAAAGATATGTTTCAGGTCAATGTATTTGGATTAGTAGCTTGTACGAAAGCGGTATTACCTCATATGTTAGAGAGAAATAGTGGACAAATCATTAATATTGCTTCGTTAGCAGGGAAAATTGCAACGCCAAAATCTAGTGCGTATGCAGCAAGCAAACATGCAGTATTAGGATTTACGAATAGCTTACGCATGGAGCTCTCAAATACAAATATTCATGTAACAGCGATTAATCCAGGGCCAATTGACACAAACTTTTTTGATATTGCTGATCAATCAGGTACATATGTAAAAAATATGGGACGTTACATGTTAAAGCCAACATACGTAGCAGAGCAAATTGTAAAAGCGATGCAAACGAAAAAGCGTGAAGTGAATTTGCCAAAATGGATGAGTGTTGGACCAAAATTTTTTGCGTTATTTCCAGGTTTTTTTGAACGTATAGCAGGTAAATCATTAAGTAAAAAATAGGAGATTTCCATTTGGAAATCTCCTGTTTTTTATTTTCCCGTAATATATTCATAAACAATATCCTCAATTGCTTCATATACATCGATATCAGGTTCCGAACCAATGGTTGTTTGGACACTTTGAATTAAAGTTTCCTGATCCTCTTTTGAAATAGGTTTACATTGATATTGCCGAAAACTTTTTATCAACATCTTTTCAATTAATTTTTCATTCATGTTTTTCCTCGCTTGCATGTATAAATGTATTGTTTTTATTGTACTTGAAGTATAGAAAAAATACTAGCACACATCAAAGG
>NZ_JBFTMC010000014.1:0-59431 GCF_056396765.1 Bacillus sp. 05T22 | reverse complement strand
ATAGCGTAAGCTAGTAAGATCCCTGAAAGATGATCAGGTTGATAGGTTCGAGGTGGAAGCATGGTGACATGTGGAGCTGACGAATACTAATAGATCGAGGACTTAACCATATAATATGAAGCAAATGTTATCTAGTTTTGAAGGAATATRCCTTCAATAGTTTGGTGATGATGGCAGAGAGGTCACACCCGTTCCCATACCGAACACGGAAGTTAAGCTCTCTAGCGCCGATGGTAGTTGGGACCTTGTCCCTGTGAGAGTAGGACGTCGCCAAGCAATTAAAGCACGAGTCAATTGACTCGTGCTTTTTTGTATATTTTTTTATTTGGTATTAATATGTACAAATAAAAATGAGAAGTTAATTCTGTTGTATAAAATATAAACGTAGTGATTAAAGAAAAGAAATTTTGGCTAGGATAGTGAGGAAGCAAAAGAGTTGCAAATTTCTTTAATACGTATATAATTAAAGTCAAAGATAGTCAAAGTCAATAAAGGTGGCGGATAAATGAGAAATATATCTGATATCATTGAGCAATATCTAAAGCAAGTTATTGACTTAAGCAATAATAATGTGATTGAGATTAAGAGAAATGAGATTGCGGATCGATTTGATTGTGTTCCGTCTCAAATTAATTATGTAATCAATACTCGCTTTACGTTGGAAAGAGGATTTGTAGTTGAAAGTAAACGAGGCGGGGGAGGTTACATTCGCATTATCAAGGTCAAATTGCATGATGATATAGACATTATTGATCAAATGCTTCATATGATCGAGCATAGTATTGCGCAAGGGAATGCGGAAAGTATCATTATACGATTAGTGGAAGAAGATATTGTGACCAATCGGGAAGCAAAACTTATGCTGAGCGTATTAGATCGATCTGTATTATTAATGGATTTACCTTCTAGAGATGAACTTAGGGCTCGAATATTATGCGCAATGTTAAGGACACTGAAATATAAATAAATACAGCTTTTGTTAAGAAATGTTTTTAGCGGTAATTCATTTTATAGTGGAACTTTTTACAGACAAGATTAAGTGAACAAAATAATCTAGTGGTGTATAAAAAGTATCATGAGGTAGATCGTTCCTATTGTAAAGGTGGGGATATAAGATGATTTGTCAAAATTGTAATATAAGACCAGCAGCATTACATTATACAAAAGTAATAAACGGACAAAAGACGGAAGTTCATCTTTGTGAGCAATGTGCAGAGCAAAATGGCTATACGTCTTTCTTTCAATCACCACAATCTAGTTTTTCCTTCCATGACTTACTAGCTGGATTGCTACATGGAGAACCATCAATGTTTGAAAACCAAGAGGATAGTTTTTCAGATGAAAGAGTATTACGATGTCCAACTTGTAATATGACATATAAACAATTTGCAAAAGTAGGTCGCTTTGGATGTGCTTCTTGTTATGAGACATTTAAGGAACAACAACTAAAGCCAATGTTGAAGCGGCTTCATGGTGGTCATACACATCATTGTGGAAAAATTCCCGAGCGTATGGGAGGAAATATTCATCTAAAGAAAGAATTAGATGAACTAAAATTAAAATTAAAGCAATGTGTACAGAAAGAAGAATTTGAAAAAGCAGCTCAAACGCGTGATCAAATCCGAAGTATTGAAAATCAGCTTAGTGAGCATAGAGAGGGGGAATAGTTCTATGTCACTGGATCGTATTATGAACGAAGCAATTAGTCCGTGGATGAGGGGAGATGGCCCCGATTCTGATATTGTTTTAAGTAGTCGTATTCGTTTGGCTCGTAATTTAAAAGATTATCATTTCCCTATTATGCAAACTGATGAAGAAGCTAAGCAGATTACTAATTTATTTCAAAAGAAGTTTGTAAATCAGAAAGTGAAATCCCTCGGGAATTTTGAACTATTAAAAATGAATGAACTAAAACCGCTTCAGCGAAGGGTTTTAGTAGAAAAACATTTAATTAGTCCTAATCTTGCTGGAACGGAATTTGGTGCTTGTCTACTATCAGAAAGTGAACATATAAGTGTGATGCTTAATGAAGAAGATCATGTGCGAATTCAATGTTTGTTCTCAGGGCTGCAATTATCAGAAGCACTGCAAAGCGCAAACAAAATGGATACATGGATTGAAAAAGCAGTTGAATATGCTTTTGATGAATCGCTTGGCTATATTACCAGTTGCCCCACAAATGTTGGTACGGGGTTACGGGCTTCTGTGATGATGCATTTACCAGCACTTGTTTTGACGAAACGGATAAATCGTATTATACAAGCAATTCAACAATTAGGTTTAGTCGTAAGAGGAATATACGGTGAAGGTAGCGAAGCCTTAGGTAATATATTTCAAGTTTCTAATCAAATGACATTAGGAAAATCAGAAGAAGATATTATAGCAGATTTAGAGAGTGTTGTTCATCAGCTTATACAACAAGAGAGAGTAGCTCGAGAACTAATTATGAAAAATTCAAGTATTGAACTTGAAGACCGAGTATATCGTTCTTACGGTGTACTGGCTAATAGTCGATTAATTCAATCGGCAGAAGCTGCTACTTGTCTGTCAGATATGCGGTTAGGTATTGATCTTGATTATATAAAAAATATATCAAGAAATATTTTAACAGAGTTAATGGTACTAACTCAGCCGGGAATTTTACAGCAATACGCGGGAGGTCCTTTAAGCCCAGAAGAAAGGGATTATCGAAGGGCGACATTAATCCGTGAAAGACTACGAATTGAACAAAATTGAGCGCAAGTAGGAGGCGATTTCTATGATGTTTGGAAGATTTACAGAAAGAGCACAGAAAGTATTAGCTTTATCTCAAGAAGAAGCAATTCGCATTGGGCATAATAATATTGGTACAGAACATATTTTACTTGGGCTTGTACGTGAAGGGGAAGGAATTGCAGCTAAAGCGTTAATTGCTCTTGGGCTAAGTCCAGAGAAGGTACAAAAAGAGGTAGAGGCATTAATTGGTCGTGGAACAGAGATGTCTCAAACTGTTCATTATACACCGCGTGCCAAAAAAGTAATTGAGTTATCAATGGATGAGGCACGTAAGCTTGGTCATTCTTATGTTGGAACGGAACATATTTTACTAGGGTTGATCCGTGAAGGTGAAGGTGTTGCAGCGCGTGTTTTAAATAACTTAGGCGTAAGTTTAAACAAAGCAAGACAACAAGTATTGCAGCTCCTTGGAAGCAATGAAGCTACATCAGGCCATCAAGGTGGTGCATCAGCAAATGCAAATACACCAACGCTTGATAGTTTAGCGCGAGATTTGACAGTTGTTGCACGTGAAGGACGCTTAGATCCTGTTATTGGCCGTAGTAAAGAGATTCAACGTGTTATTGAAGTATTGAGCCGTAGAACTAAGAATAACCCGGTATTAATTGGAGAACCTGGGGTAGGTAAAACAGCAATTGCTGAAGGTCTAGCACAGCAAATTGTAAATAATGAAGTTCCAGAAACATTACGCGATAAGCGTGTTATGACGTTAGATATGGGTACAGTTGTTGCTGGCACGAAATACCGTGGTGAGTTTGAGGATCGTTTAAAGAAAGTGATGGATGAAATTCGCCAAGCTGGTAATATCATTCTATTTATTGATGAACTTCATACATTAATTGGTGCAGGTGGTGCAGAAGGTGCAATTGACGCATCCAATATTTTGAAACCATCATTAGCACGTGGTGAATTGCAATGTATTGGGGCGACAACATTAGATGAGTATCGTAAATACATTGAAAAAGATGCAGCACTAGAAAGACGTTTCCAACCAATTCATGTTGACGAGCCAAGCTTAGAAGAATCGGTTCAAATTTTAAGAGGGTTACGCGATCGTTACGAGGCACATCACCGCGTTTCCATTACAGATGATGCAATTGAAGCAGCTGTAAAACTTTCGGATCGTTATATTACAGATCGTTTCTTACCTGATAAAGCAATTGACTTAATCGATGAAGCAGCTTCAAAAGTACGCTTACGTTCTTATACAACACCACCAAATTTAAAAGAACTTGAAGTGAAACTTGAAGAAATTCGAAAAGAAAAGGATGCAGCCGTACAGAGCCAAGAATTTGAAAAGGCAGCTTCTTTACGAGATATGGAACAACGTTTACGTGAAAAATTAGAGGATACAAAACGTCAGTGGAAAGAGCAGCAAGGAAAAGAAAATTCAGAAGTAACAGTAGAAGACATTGCAAATGTTGTTTCTACGTGGACGCGTATTCCGGTTTCTAAACTTGCACAAACAGAAACAAATAAATTATTGAATCTAGAATCCATTTTACATGACCGTTTAATTGGCCAAGATGAAGCTGTTGTCGCAGTAGCGAAAGCAGTGCGCCGCGCAAGAGCGGGTTTAAAAGATCCGAAACGCCCAATTGGTTCATTTATTTTCTTAGGACCGACTGGTGTAGGTAAAACGGAGCTTGCGCGTGCATTAGCAGAATCTATGTTTGGTGATGAAGATGCAATGATTCGTATTGATATGTCTGAGTATATGGAGAAACATTCTACTTCTCGCTTAGTGGGGTCTCCGCCAGGATATGTGGGATATGAAGAAGGCGGCCAATTAACAGAAAAAGTTCGTCGCAAACCATATTCTGTCGTGCTGCTAGATGAAGTAGAGAAGGCACATCCAGATGTATTTAACATTTTACTGCAAGTGCTAGAAGATGGGCGTTTAACAGACTCTAAAGGGCGTACAGTTGATTTCCGAAATACAATTGTTATTATGACATCTAACGTTGGTGCCGAAGCATTAAAACGTAATAAACATCTCGGTTTTAACGTACAAGATGAGAGCCGTGATTATTCAGATATGAAGGGTAAAGTAATGGATGAATTGAAAAAAGCATTTCGTCCAGAGTTCTTAAACCGTATTGATGAAATCATTGTTTTCCATATGCTTGAGAAAAAACATATTCAAGAAATTGTAACGCTTATGGTTAATCAATTAGTAAATCGGTTAAAAGAACAAGAGATTGAATTAGAGTTAACAAGTGCAGCAATTGAAGCGATTGCTGATAAAGGATTCGATCGTGAGTATGGTGCTCGTCCACTTCGTCGAGCAATCCAAAAACATGTGGAAGATCGATTATCAGAAGAACTTCTAAAAGGAGAAATTGAGAAAGGTCAAAAAGTTGTCTTTGACGCCGAAGGGGAATCATTTGTCATTCGCAGTGTAGAAAAGGTAAAATAAGTATAGACAAACAAGGAGGGCTAAATAATAGCCCTCTTTCTTGTACGAGAAGGATGTATGTTTATAGATGAAAGTGAAGTGAAGTAAAAACAAGATGGCTAAAAAGAAAACGAGATTTATATGTCAAGAATGTGGTTATCAGTCACCAAAATATATGGGTAAGTGCCCCGGATGTGGGCAATGGAATACGCTTGTCGAAGAGATGGAACAAGTTGTATCATCGCGTCGCATCAACTATGCAAATGCGATTCAAACGGAAGTAACAAAGCCAAGGCGTCTTACAGAAGTAGAAACAAAGTCAGAGGCACGGATTGAAACAAAATTTCAAGAATTTAATCGTGTACTCGGTGGAGGAATTGTTGACGRTTCCCTCGTACTTATTGGAGGAGATCCTGGAATTGGAAAATCAACCTTACTACTACAAATATCATCGCAATTAGCAGATTCTTCGTATGATGTATTGTATATATCTGGTGAAGAATCAGCAAAACAAATTAAACTTCGTGCAAATCGTCTACATGTAAATGGAAGCAACTTATTTGTTGTTTCGGAAACAGATTTACAGCGAATTGCGGCACATATTGATGAAATGAACCCTTCCTTTGTTGTCATTGATTCCATTCAAACTATTTATTTGCCAGAAGTAACTTCAGCACCAGGTAGTGTTTCACAAGTACGTGAATGTACAGCGGAACTGATGAAACTTGCAAAAACGAAAGGAATTCCAATTTTTATCGTAGGACATGTAACGAAAGAAGGGGCAATTGCAGGACCGCGTATGTTAGAACATATGGTGGATGCGGTTCTTTATTTTGAAGGAGACCGTCATCATACATATCGTATTTTGCGAGCGGTTAAAAATCGCTTTGGTTCTACAAATGAGATGGGTATTTTTGAAATGAAGGAACTCGGTCTTGCGGAAGTATTAAATCCTTCTGAAATTTTTCTAGAAGAAAGGCCTGTTGGAGTTGCTGGCTCTACAGTTGTTGCTTCTATGGAAGGGACAAGGCCTGTTTTAGTAGAAATACAAGCATTAATTTCTCCTACTAGTTTTGGAAATCCACGAAGAATGGCTACAGGGATTGATCATAATCGTGTATCGCTTATTATGGCAGTGCTAGAAAAAAGAGCAGGTTTATTATTGCAAAACCAAGATGCGTATTTAAAGGTTGCTGGAGGATTGAGATTGGATGAACCAGCAATTGATTTGGCGGTGGCTTTAAGTATTGCATCGAGTTTTCGAGATAAGTCAACTGCCCCAACCGATGCGGTAATAGGAGAAGTTGGGTTAACTGGAGAAGTAAGAAGGGTATCGAGAATTGAACAACGGGTACAAGAAGCGGCTAAATTAGGATTTCAGCGTGCCATCATCCCGCAAAAAAATTTAGGGGGTTGGACAATTCCTGATGGGATTGAAGTAGTTGGTGTTTCTAATTTAGGAGAAGCGCTTCGTTTGACATTAGGAGGCTAGGCTATGGAAGAAAACAAGCAACGTGTCAAAAGTATGATTAATATTTTGCAGCTTGTTGCACCAGGGACACCTTTGCGAGAAGGCATAGATAATGTACTTCGTGCGCAAACAGGTGGCTTAATTGTCCTTGGGTATAATGATCAAATTAAAAGCATTGTTGATGGAGGATTTCACATTAATTGTGCATTCTCTCCCGCTAGTTTATACGAATTAGCAAAAATGGATGGGGCTCTTATTTTAAATGAGACGGGAAGTAAAATTTTAATTGCAAATGCACAGTTAGTTCCCGAGGCATCTATTGATTCCATTGAAACAGGAATGCGTCATCGCACAGCAGAACGTGTAGCGAAGCAAACAGGAAGTCTTGTTGTTGCTATTTCACAAAGACGTAACGTAATTACGCTATATCAGGGAAGTTTACGTTATACACTAAAAGACATAGGCGTTATTTTAACAAAGGCAAATCAGGCTATTCAAACTTTAGAAAAATATAAAGCAGTATGGAATGATGGTATTACGAACTTGGGTATTCTAGAATTTGAGGAAGTTGTTACGATGTCTGAAGTGGTCCACGTCCTACATAGTGTCGAGATGGTACTCCGTATTAAGAATGAAATCCTAAGTTATATTCATGAATTAGGAACAGAAGGTAGACTTATTCGTTTACAGCTTACTGAGCTGTTGGCTGATTTGGAAGCAGAGGCAGCATTATTAATTAAAGACTACTATCAAGAAAAGACGCAGGATCACTATCAAATTTTAAAAAAATTACAGGAACTTGCAAATGCACAGCTTTTAGAAGATAGTGATTTAGTGAAATTGCTTGGTTACCCAGGGCAAATGAGTTTAGAGGAAAGTGTTACACCGAGAGGATATAGGATTACAAGTAAAATTTCTCGGGTACCACCTCTTATTATTGAAAATTTAATCAATCGATTTAAAACATTGCAAGGTGTCTGTCGTGCAAGTATTAATGARTTRGATGATGTRGAAGGAATTGGAGAAGTTCGGGCGAAAAAAATACGAGAAGGTTTAAAACGAATYCAAGAGCATYTMTATATGAGTAGACACAATTAAGAATATTACATTGATTTCATAATATAACGACACTATCACATTTTTGGTATATGATATGATATATTGGTAAATAAACCAATTTATAAAAAGACACGTCCGCTTTTGCATTCGGCGTTTTGATTAGCAAAACAATGGTTAATAATGAGTAGGAGGTGGTTGGATGTTAAAACGGATCGTACAGCTCTTTGTTTTAGTAATCGGAGGAGCGTTAGGGATTTATTTAATCCCGAAATTTATTAATGTATTGGACATGGGTGCAATCCCGTTACTGGAGGGCTCATATGTTCGTGCAATTATTGGTGCAATTATTTTATTTTTAACAACATTTTGGCTTGTAGATTATATTGTTCAGCTTATTAAACATATTGAGGAAGCTCTTGTAAAGGCGCCTGTAACAGATGTTTTATTTGGCACGCTAGGATTAATCTCAGGTCTTATTGTTGCGTATTTAATTTTGATACCAATTCGTGAATTTACAATTCCAGTCATTAGTACTGTATTGCAAATCTTCTTTACACTTCTACTTGGTTACTTAGGATTCCAGGTAGGATTTAAAAAGAGAAATGAATTGTTAGGATTATTTACACTACCACAACGCGGTGGCAAGAAGAAAAATAACAATAGTGATAATGAAGAGGCTGAAACGGAAACAGGAGTAGAGGAATCTTCTTCGCATTGGAAAATTCTTGATACTAGTGTAATTATTGATGGACGTATTGCTGATATTTGTCAAACGAAATTCCTAGAAGGAACGATTGTCATTCCTCAGTTTGTATTAGAGGAGTTGCAACATATTGCGGATTCTTCGGATGCATTAAAGCGTAATCGAGGACGTAGAGGATTAGATATTTTAAACCGTATTCAAAAAGAGATGCCAATTCCAGTAGAGATTTATGAAGGCGATTTCGAAGATATTCAAGAAGTAGACAGCAAGCTTGTGAAATTAGCGAAAGTAACTGGTGGTACTGTTGTCACAAATGATTTCAACTTAAATAAAGTTTCTGAACTACAAGGAGTAACAGTTCTAAACATTAATGATTTAGCAAATGCAATTAAGCCAGTTGTACTTCCCGGTGAAGAACTAAGCGTTTATGTTGTCAAAGATGGAAAAGAGCAAAATCAAGGTGTTGCTTATTTAGATGATGGTACGATGATTGTAGTAGAAGATGGTCGACAATATGTTGGTTCACAACTTGATGTACTCGTTACGAGTGTACTACAAACATCTGCTGGTCGCATGATTTTTGCAAAGCGAAAATTACTAGAAAAAGCATTATAAGTAGAGGGTTATTAGCATGTATACATTAATTATTCCGGCCGCGGGCCAAGGAAAGCGAATGGGTGCTGGTAAAAATAAATTATTTTTGCTTATTAATGAAGTGCCTATTATTGTGCATACATTACGTGTTTTTGAAAAAGATGAAGCATGTAAAAATATTATTATGGCAATTAATGAAGAAGAACGTTCCTATTTTGAAGGGTTAATACAGAGATATCCGATTCAAAAGAGTGTGCAGTTTATCCAAGGTGGGGCTGAAAGACAAGATAGTGTATATAATGCACTTCAATATGTGAAGCAAACTGAGTATGTTCTCGTACATGATGGAGCACGTCCGTTTGTAACGAATAAAATGACCCGTGATGTATTGATTGCAGCGAAGCAGAAAGGTGCTTCGATTTGTGCGGTACCTGTAAAGGATACGGTAAAACGGGTAGAACAAAATACAGTTGTTGAAACAGTTGAACGTTCTCAGTTGAGAGCCGTACAAACACCTCAAGGGTTTTCTGTTCCACTTTTACTAGAAGCGCATCAAAGTGCAAAGCAGGGATGTTTCCTTGGTACAGATGATGCAAGTCTTGTAGAACGTATTGGTAAGGAAGTGGGCGTAGTAGAGGGTAGTTATTACAATATTAAAGTGACAACGCCAGAAGATTTATTAATTGCTGAAAGTTTCTTGCGTGTTCAGAAGGGGTAGTAGAAAGAATATAAAGAAAAGCCCGGTTACTGCCGGGCTTTTCTTTATAGGTGCATAGATATAATATAGAATCATAACGTTCAGTAGTTTAGCTTGAGGAGGATGTAAAATGTTTCGAATTGGACAAGGTTTTGATGTACACGAATTTGCAGAAGGTAGACCGTTAATTATCGGTGGAATTACGATTCCGCATGAAAAAGGTTTGTTAGGTCACTCAGATGCAGATGTACTTTTACATACAATTGCTGATGCATGTTTAGGAGCAATTGCTGCAGGTGACATCGGAAAACATTTTCCAGATACAGATCCTGCCTTTAAGGATGCAGATTCAGCGGTGTTATTGCAAAAAGTTTGGGAGTTTGTGCGTGAACAAGGGTATGAGTTAGGTAATTTAGATTGTACAATTATTGCGCAGAAGCCGAAAATGGCACCACATATTGAAAATATGCGTAAGCGTATTAGTGAGTTATTAGAAACTTCTATAGGCAATATTAATGTGAAGGCAACAACAACTGAAAAATTAGGATTTACAGGAAGAGAAGAAGGGATTGCTTCTCAAGCAGTTGTATTATTACAGAAAAAATAGTTGTTTTTGATTCGTAAGATGGATAATCAGATTTTTTTGGTGTACAATTATAGAATGTGTTGACATTAAGAATGGAAGGTGTACCAATTATGGAAAAGCAAGTGAGAGTACGCTATGCGCCGAGTCCAACAGGACACTTACATATCGGAAATGCGCGTACGGCATTATTTAATTATTTATTTGCTCGTCATCAAGATGGCAAGTTTATTATTCGTATTGAAGATACTGATGTRAAACGCAATGTTGCTGGTGGGGAAGAAAGCCAATTAAAATACTTGAAATGGCTCGGTATGGACTGGGATGAAGGTGTTGATGTTGGTGGTGAATATGGACCATATCGTCAAACAGAACGTTTAGATATTTATAAAAAGTTATATGAAGATTTACTAGAACGTGGTTTAGCTTATAAATGTTACATGACAGAAGAGGAATTAGAAGCAGAGCGTGAAGGACAAATTGCTCGTGGTGAAACACCTCGTTATGCAGGTAATCACCGTGATTTAACAGAAGAACAAATCAAGCAATTTGAAGCAGAAGGCCGCATTCCAAGTATTCGTTTCCGTGTACTAGCTGACCGCGACTACACGTTTAAGGATATCGTAAAAGATGAAGTTGCTTTCCACTCAAATGACTTTGGTGATTTCGTTATTGTGAAAAAAGATGGTATTCCAACTTATAATTTTGCAGTAGCGGTAGATGATCATTTAATGGAAATCACACATGTTCTTCGTGGCGATGACCATATCTCTAACACACCGAAACAAATGATGATTTATGAAGCATTTGGATGGGATATCCCACAATTCGGTCATATGACATTAATCGTAAATGAGAGCCGTAAAAAATTAAGTAAACGTGATGAATCTATTATTCAATTTATTGAACAATATCAAGCGCTTGGATATCTTCCAGAAGCGATTTTTAACTTTATCGCATTACTTGGTTGGTCACCAGTAGGGGAGGAAGAAATCTTCTCTAAAGATGAGTTTATTGAAATGTTTGATGCGGCACGTTTATCAAAATCACCTGCATTATTCGATTCTCAAAAACTAAAATGGATGAACAATCAATATATGAAAAAGCAAGACCTAGATGCTGTTGTTGCATTAAGTTTACCGCATTTAGTGAAAGCTGGTCGTGTAAGTGAAAACTTAAGCGAACAAGAACAGGTTTGGGTTCGTGATGTAATTGCTTTATACCATGAACAAATGAGCTTTGGAGCTGAAATTGTAGAGCTTTCTGAAATGTTCTTCAAAGATCATGTAGACTATGAAGAAGAAGGACAAGAAGTATTAAAAGGTGAACAAGTACCTGAAGTACTTCGTGCATTTGCAGCGGGATTAGAAGCTTTAGATGAACTAGAACCAGCAGCAATTAAGAAGGCAATTAAAGCTGTTCAAAAAGAAACAGGTCATAAAGGTAAAAATTTATTTATGCCAATTCGTGTTGCAACTACGGGTCAAACACATGGCCCAGAACTTCCAAACGCAATTGCACTTCTTGGAAAAGAAAAAGTTTTAAATCGTATTCGTAAAGTAATTGGTTAACATTTGACGAATTTAGAAATATAATAAGAATACTTAAAAACCTAATAAGGGAAAGCGACGAGAAGGAGAAGTAGAAAATCAGGCTTTTTACAGAGAGAACCACCTTTTGGCTGGAAGTGGTTTATAAGTGGATTTTTGAAATGCCCCTTCGAGTCTTCTGCTGAACAACGAAGAGTTTCGGGACGTCATAAGGACGCAAAGTAAGCAGAAGCGGTATAAACCGTTATCATGGATGAGTTTGAGGCTTTATTTAAGCCTAAACAGAGTGGAACCGCGCTTATAAGGCGCCTCTGTCAATATGACAGAGGCGTCTTTTTTTATACCATGTAAATAGGTATGGGTATAAGTTTTTGTACAGATGGATAAAAACTAGGTAACAAACAAGGAAGTTAGCGATAAAGTGAACCTCTAATCAGTGGGGGCTTCATTCCTCACTAATTATTAGCCTTCACCAATTGGGCCTTTACGGGTAATTCATCTCCAATCTAACTTCTTTTCTTTCACTGAATGATGAGGTGGAGGTAGTACTGTCCACCAATAGCGGGGGAATCAGTTCACTCGGAATAGTAGTCCATAAAGGGGAGGGGACATCGATGTTTAAGAGGCTTCGAGAAGATATTGAAGTCGTTTTTGAACAAGATCCAGCGGCGCGAAGTTATTTCGAAGTCATTTTAACTTACTCTGGATTACATGCAGTTTGGGCACACCGAATTGCACACGCCTTTTATAAACGAAATTTTTTCTTTATTGCGCGTTGGATTTCACAAGTTAGTCGTTTTTTTACTGGTATCGAGATTCATCCAGGAGCCACAATTGGTCGCCGCTTTTTTATTGACCATGGTATGGGAGTTGTTATTGGGGAGACATGTGAAATTGGAGACAATGTAACCATTTATCAAGGAGTTACATTAGGCGGTACAGGGAAAGAAAAAGGAAAAAGGCATCCAACAATTCAAGATAATGTACTTATTGCAACTGGTGCGAAAGTACTCGGATCCATTACGGTTGGAGAGAATTCTAAAATTGGTGCAGGGTCCGTTGTGTTGAAAGAAGTTCCTGCGCATTCGACAGTTGTAGGTATACCTGGTCGTGTCGTAATTCAGAATGGAGTCAAGGTAGGTCAGGAATTAAACCATTCGGATCTTCCGGATCCAATTTTCGATAAATTGAAAGTGATGGAAGCTGAACTTGAGAAATTAAAAAAGCAACTTGAAGTAAAAGTGGAAAGGAAGGATGAAAATGACTATTCACATTTATAATACGTTAACGCGTCAGAAAGAGGAGTTTGTTCCTTTAGAAGAAAATAAAGTGAAGATGTATGTATGCGGGCCGACAGTATACAACTATATTCATATTGGAAATGCAAGACCACCTATGGTATTTGATACAGTGCGTCGCTACTTAGAATATAAAGGGTATGATGTACAATATGTTTCTAATTTTACGGATGTAGATGATAAATTAATTAAAGCAGCAAATGAGCTAGGAGAGGACGTTCCAACAATTGCAGATCGCTTTGTTGAAGCGTATTTTGAAGATGTAACTGCATTAGGTTGCAAGCACGCTACAGTTCACCCTCGTGTAACAGAAAATATGGATATCATTATTGAGTTTATTGAGGAACTTGTGAAAAAAGGATATGCATATGAATCAGAAGGAGATGTTTATTACAAAACGAAAGAATTTGAAGGCTACGGCAAATTGTCTCATCAACCAATTGCAGATTTGCGTCATGGTGCACGTATTGAAGTTGGAGAAAAGAAACAAGATCCACTTGACTTTGTATTATGGAAAGCTGCGAAAGAAGGAGAGATCTTCTGGGAGAGCCCTTGGGGGAAAGGTCGTCCGGGATGGCATATTGAATGCTCTGCAATGGCACGGAAATATTTGGGGGATACAATCGATATTCACGCTGGTGGTCAAGATTTAGCGTTCCCGCATCATGAAAATGAGATTGCACAATCAGAAGCTTTGACTGGAAAAACATTTGCACGTTACTGGATGCATAATGGATATATTAATATTAACAATGAAAAAATGTCTAAATCATTAGGGAACTTCATTTTAGTTCACGATATTATTAAGCAATATAATCCGCAATTAATTCGTTTCTTTATGCTATCGGTTCACTATCGTCATCCAATTAACTTTAGTGAAGAATTATTACAGAATACGAATAATGGGTTAGAGCGTATTAAAACGGCATACGGTAATTTAAAACATCGCATGGAAAGTAGTACGGATTTAACGGATCATAACGAGAAGTGGTTAGCTGAAATGGAAAAATTCCAAGTTGCATTTGAAGCAGCGATGGATGATGATTTTAATACAGCAAACGCAGTAACAGAATTATATAACTTAGCAAACCATGTAAATCAATATTTACTAGAAGAACATACATCAAAAGCTGTGCTTGAGGCGTATGTAAAACAGTTTGAAACATTATTTGGCATCTTAGGATTAGAATTAACAAAAGAAGAATTACTTGATGAAGAGATTGAAGTGTTAATTCAAAAACGTATTGAAGCTCGTAAAAATCGTGATTTCGCATTATCAGATCAAATTCGCGATGATTTAAAAGAGCGCAATATTATTTTAGAAGATACAGCACAAGGTACAAGATGGAAAAGAGGATAAACATGATTGATGCAAAGCAATTGAACAGCTTAGCGTTAGCCTATATGGGTGATGCGGTATATGAACAATATATCCGCTATCACCTCCTTCAAAAAGGAACAGTTCGTCCCAATCAACTACATCGTTTAGGGACAAGCTTTGTTTCAGCAAAGGCGCAGGCGAAAGTTGTTTATCATTTTTTAGAGACAGCATTTCTAACAGAGGAAGAAGAAGCGGTACTAAGAAGAGGGCGTAATGCGAATTCTGGTACTGTTCCAAAAAATACGGATGTACAAACGTATCGCTATAGTACGGCCTTCGAGGCATTGCTCGGCTATCATTATTTATTGAACAATCGTGAACGATTAGAAGAGCTTGTATATAAAGCAATTGATGTATTAGAAGTAAAAGAAGGAGGCGCATCAACATGAGTAGTGAATACATTATCGGCCGTAACCCTGTAATTGAAGCGTTACGATCAGGGCGAGATATTAATAAGATTTGGATTGCAGAAGGTGCTGCCAAGGGACAAGTGCAAATTGTATTAGCGTTAGCGAAAGAGAATAAAATTATTTTACAGCATGCACCAAAGAAAAAATTAGATCAGCTTGTTGAAGGAAATCATCAAGGGGTGATTGCGCAAGTTGCGGCATATCAGTATGCGGAATTAGAAGATTTATTTGAGGTAGCTGCTAAGCGTAACGAAGATCCGTTCTTCTTAATTCTTGATGAAATTGAAGACCCACATAACCTAGGATCTATTATGCGTACAGCGGATGCAACCGGAGCGCATGGGATTATTATTCCAAAGCGCCGAGCAGTTGGGTTAACGGCATCGGTTGCAAAGGCTTCAACAGGGGCAATTGAATACATTCCCGTTGCTCGTGTGACAAATTTATCACGAACAATTGATGAGTTAAAAGAACGTGGTCTTTGGATTGCGGGCACAGATGCAAAAGGGAAAACAGATTATCGCAACTTAGATGGCAATATGCCGATTGGGTTAGTAATTGGTAGTGAAGGGAAAGGTATGAGCCGTATTATTGGTGAAAAGTGTGATTTCCTTATTCATTTACCGATGGTTGGTAAAGTTACATCCTTAAATGCTTCAGTAGCTGCTAGTCTGCTAATGTACGAGGTATATCGCAAACGTCACCAGATTGGTGAGTAAAAATGGACGATATTTTAATCGTTGACGGTTATAACATTATTGGGGCTTGGAGAGACTTGAAAAAATTGAGGGATGTAGACTTACAGTCATCAAGGGACGCGCTAATTGATAAGATGGCGGATTATCAGGGCTACACAGGAACAAGAGTCATGATTGTATTTGATGCTTATACAGTTCAAGGTATTGAGAAGAAGATGCAGCAATCGCGTGTTGAAGTTATTTTCACAAGGAGAAATCAAACTGCTGATGAAAAAATTGAACAGCTCGCGATTGAGCTTCGTAACATTAATACACAAATTTATGTTGCGACTTCCGATTATACAGAACAGTGGGTTATTTTTGCGCAAGGAGCACTTAGGAAATCAGCCCGTGAACTAGAGATAGAAGTACAGGCGATGGAACAACAAGTGCGCCATCAAACGCGAGAGGTAAAAGATAAACAACCAGCTATGCGAACGATATTTAGCAAGGATATTACAGAAAAGTTAGAAAAATTAAGGCGAGGAGAGCGTTGAACCATTGACGCTCTTCAAGCGCTTACTGTATAATATTTCTAAATAAATAGCGGTCGGAGGGATCAGAGTGGAAACAGGCTTCGTAAGTACCAACAACGTTACGTTTCGTGATTTAGAGGATGAGGCAATAGTTGAGTTAGTTCGAAAAGGTAATATTGATGCTCTTGAATATTTAATTCACAAGTACAAGAACTTTGTTCGCGCAAAATCAAGATCGTATTTTTTAGTAGGTGCCGATCGGGAAGATATTGTTCAAGAAGGTATGATTGGATTGTTTAAAGCTATTCGTGATTATAAAGGGGACAAGCTCTCTTCTTTTAAAGCATTTGCTGAATTATGTATTACTCGTCAAATTATTACTGCTATTAAGACAGCAACGAGACAAAAACATATTCCTTTAAATTCGTATGTTTCTTTAGACAAACCGATTTACGATGAGGAATCTGATCGTACGCTATTAGATGTTATTTCAGAAGCAAAGGTAACTGATCCTGAAGAGATGATTATTAGCCAGGAAGAATATACCGACATAGAACTAAAGATATCTGAATTATTAAGCGATTTAGAAAGGAAAGTCCTTTCTTTATATTTAGATGGTCGCTCTTATCAAGAAATCTCAGAACAGCTAAATAGACATGTAAAGTCTATTGATAATGCCCTGCAGCGTGTGAAAAGAAAACTTGAACGATATATGGAAATGAGAGAAAATACAACTTTAAACTCATAGTATATGTCGCAGGAGGTAAAGTGATTCTCCTGTTTTCTTTTTGTAAGGTAGTAAGCGGCATGTCATTGACATTGTCTTTTATTGTATGATACATTTTTAGGGACATAACGTTACAAGGTTGGTGTAACAAATGAGGAAAAAAGTTGTACTCTCATGTGAAGAGTGTAAGAATCGAAACTACTCCACAATGAAAGATACGAGCTCAGTAGAGCGACTTGAGATAAAGAAGTTTTGTAAAACATGCAATATGCATACAGTTCATAAGGAAACAAAATAAATAATCGAAACAATACACTGGAGGTCCCGTAAATGCGTTTGACGAACTTTTTCGGCGATGTAGGTCGCGAAATGAAAAAAGTAAGTTGGCCTAAGAAAGATGAATTACTCCGTTCAACAGCTACTGTTATTGCGACAGTTGTGTTTTTTGCAGTTTTCTTTGCAGTAGTTGACATGGGTATTTCTTCTTTAATTCGGTTAATTCTTGGTTAGTTCTTGAATAAGAAGCACTTATCCATGATATAATGTTATTTATACGAACTGTGTAAAAGCCCGATGAACGGGTTTTTTCATTTGCACAAAAAAATGTACGTCAGGGAGGGAAGGACGCTCGTCCTAAATGAATGGAAAAAAGTTGGTATGTTGTCCATACTTATTCTGGATATGAAAATAAAGTAAAAGCAAACCTAGAGAAACGTGTAGAATCAATGGGAATGCAAGATAAAATTTTCCGTGTTGTTGTTCCGGAAGAAGTAGAAGTAGAAATGAAAAACGGAAAAGAAAAATTAACAAAAAGAAAAGTATTCCCAGGTTATGTATTAGTTGAACTAATTATGACTGATGATTCTTGGTATGTTGTTCGTAATACACCAGGCGTAACAGGTTTTGTTGGATCTTCTGGGTCAGGTTCAAAACCATCTCCTTTATTAGAAGAGGAAGTTGTTACCATTATGAAGCATATGGGAATGGACAATGAAGTGGTTGATTTTGACTTTGAACTTCATGAAACAGTGCGTGTAAATGAAGGGCCATTCGCGAACTATACAGGCGCAATCGAAGAGATTGATATGGAAAAACAAAAAGTAAGAGTGCTTGTAGACATGTTTGGTCGTGAAACACCGGTCGAGCTGGATTTCCATCAAATTGAAAAATTATAAAATGAAACTTGAAATGAATTGTAAAAAGTGATAATATCTTTTAAGTCAGTACGTCTTCGGTAACGGAGACGTTTTTTGAAAAGATTTTATCGTACAGATAAAATAAAAGTGGGAGGGCAAATCACTGCCCAATTGACCACATCACGGACTTAAGGAGGTGTGTCTCGTGGCTAAAAAGGTAATTAAAATGGTAAAACTTCAAATTCCTGCAGGTAAAGCTAACCCAGCTCCACCAGTTGGTCCAGCATTAGGACAAGCGGGTGTTAACATCATGGGCTTCTGTAAAGAGTTCAACGCTCGTACAGCAGATCAAGCTGGTCTTATCATTCCTGTTGAAATTACGGTATTCGAAGACCGTTCATTCACTTTCATTACTAAAACTCCTCCTGCTGCTGTTCTTCTTAAGAAAGTAGCTGGTATCGAGTCTGGTTCTGGTGAACCAAACCGTAATAAAGTGGCAACTGTTAAGCGTGATAAAGTACGCGAAATCGCTGAAACAAAAATGCCTGACCTAAACGCTGCTAGTGTAGAAGCTGCAATGCGTATGGTTGAAGGTACTGCGCGCAGTATGGGTATCGTTATCGAAGACTAATTCGATTTGTTTTTTTGTAAAAAAGGTTGCGGGTCTGGAATTCCAATTCGCAACCTTTATTATCGTAAATGAGTATCGTTTTTAAATAAATGGATGGGCGCACATCCTCGGGGGTTCCCGGAATGAAGGCGTAAACGTGGGAGGTTATTCCGCTAAAACCACATTCAAGGAGGAAATAAACATGGCTAAAAGAGGTAAAAAGTACGTAGAAGCTGCGAAGCTTGTTGATCGTGCAACTGCTTACTCTGCAACAGAAGCAGTAGAATTAGTAAAGAAAACAAACACAGCTAAATTTGATGCAACTGTAGAAGCTGCATTCCGTTTAGGTGTTGATCCTAAGAAAGCTGACCAACAAATTCGTGGTGCAGTTGTTCTTCCACACGGTACTGGTAAAGTACAACGTGTATTAGTATTCGCTAAAGGCGAAAAAGCAAAAGAAGCTGAAGCTGCTGGCGCTGACTTCGTAGGCGATACTGATTACATCGGCAAAATCCAACAAGGTTGGTTCGGTTTCGATGTAGTAGTAGCAACTCCTGACATGATGGGTGAAGTTGGTAAACTTGGTCGCGTATTAGGACCTAAAGGTTTAATGCCAAACCCTAAAACTGGAACAGTTACTTTCGATGTAACAAAAGCTGTTAACGAAATCAAAGCTGGTAAAGTTGAATACCGCGTTGATAAAGCTGGTAACATCCATGTTCCAATCGGTAAAGTATCTTTCGAAGATGCTAAACTAGTAGAAAACTTCAAAACAATTGCTGATACGCTATTAAAAGCTAAACCAGCTGCTGCAAAAGGTACTTACATGAAGAATGCAACTGTTGCTTCTACAATGGGACCTGGCGTACGTGTAGACGTTTCTACAATCGCGTAAAAATTGGAAGTTGACTTCATAAAGAAGTTTTAATATAATCATTTATGTTGTGAATTTAAATAGTGTACCGTAGACAGTAGGTGCCAACTTGGCTTAATTTCCTACCTAGGTGTTAATATACGAAGCGGAATTTTTTTCTGTGACTATATGCCTCCATGTCTACAACTGGGCATGGAGGTTTTTTAGTGCACTTTCGGTACATCTTCTATATAATCTACAGGAGGTGTAATAACATGAGCAAAGCAATCGAAACTAAACAACAAGTTGTAACTGAAATCGCTGATAAACTTCGCGAAAGTAAATCTACAATCGTTGTTGACTACCGTGGTTTAACAGTATCTGAAGCAACTGAATTACGTAAAAACTTACGTGAGGCTGGCGTTGAGTTCAAAGTTTACAAAAACTCTTTAACTCGCCGTGCTGCAGAATCTGTTGAAATGGCTGAGTTAAACGAATTCTTAACAGGACCAAACGCAATCGCGTTCAGTAACGAGGATGTAATTGCTCCTGCGAAAGTTTTAAACGACTTCGCTAAAGATCATGAAGCTTTAGAAATTAAAGCGGGCGTAATCGAAGGTAAACTTGTATCACTTGATGAGGTTAAAGCTATCGCTACTCTTCCATCACGTGAAGGCTTACTTTCTATGCTTCTTAGCGTTCTTCAAGCTCCAATGCGTGGTCTTGCAATCGCTACTAAAGCAGTTGCAGATCAAAAAGAAGAGCAAGGCGCTTAATTTTCAAAAGATAATTACGTGTTATCGATAAAACAATAAGAACCTAATTAAGGGAGGATATTTACAATGACTAAAGAACAAATCATTGAAGCAGTTAAATCTATGACTGTATTAGAACTTAACGACTTAGTAAAAGCTATCGAGGAAGAATTCGGCGTAACTGCTGCTGCTCCTGTAGCTGTAGCTGGTGGCGCTGGTGAAGCTGCTGCTGAGCAAACTGAATTTGATGTTGTACTTGCTAGCGCAGGCGCACAAAAAATCAAAGTTATCAAAGTTGTTCGTGAAATCACTGGTCTTGGCTTAAAAGAAGCTAAAGAAGTAGTTGACAACACTCCAAAAGCAGTTAAAGAAGGCGCTTCTAAAGAAGAAGCTGAAGAAATCAAAGCTAAACTTGAAGAAGTTGGCGCTTCTGTAGAAGTTAAGTAATTAACTTTTGAAGCTATAAAAAAGCTCGCTCTTATGCGGGCTTTTTTTTTAACTGTAAAGAAAAGAGGTGGCCATATGGCAGACCATTATTTTTCTAATGATCCTTCGAGCAAAAGTGATCGTAAACGATGGGAATATGCATTGCGAGGATCCCACTTTGCTTTTTTATCTGATCATGGGGTGTTTTCGAAAAACGAGGTGGACTTTGGTTCTCGCCTTTTAATTGAAGCGTTTCAAATGCCGGATATTAAAGGTGACGTATTAGACGTGGGATGTGGATACGGTCCAATCGGTTTGTCGTTAGCAAAAGAGTTTCAAGAGCGTAGTGTTCACATGGTGGATGTGAACGAAAGGGCACTTGGACTTGCAAAAGAAAATGCTGCTAATAACAAAATTGAAAACGTTCGTATTTTTCAAAGTAGTGTCTATGAAAATGTAGATGGCAAGTATGCTGCTATTCTATCTAATCCTCCAATTCGTGCTGGTAAGCATATCGTGCATGAGATTTTAGAAAAAGCTGCCCTTCATCTAGTGTCGGGTGGAGAGCTTTGGATTGTTATTCAAAAGAAACAAGGTGCACCATCTGCGCTTAAAAAACTAGAGGAAACATTTTCTGAAGTTGAAGTTGTAGAAAAGAAAAAAGGATATTATATCATAAAATCAAAAAAACGTTGACGGTTATTTTTGGCTATGTTAACATTATACAATGCCAATATATGATTTTCTGCGTTGAGAACGATGTATATTTTTGCTTCTCTTGGAAAAGATAGTAAAATCAGCAGATGATGAAACAGAATGATGGTTTTCTTATAGAAGCCATTTTTCTTTTTTGAGCAGGTAGAAAGACTCAGCGTATCTATCTTTGAGAGAAAAAGCTGCGCTACTGGCGTTAGCTGTATTTATTTGTGATTTTGCACAAATTTTTTTGTGCATTTATAATACTCATGATTTGAGGGGTGAAGCAGTTGACAGGTCAACTAGTTCAATACGGACGCCACCGCCAACGAAGAAGTTATGCCCGTATTAGTGAAGTATTAGAGTTACCAAATCTTATCGAAATTCAAACCTCTTCTTATCAGTGGTTTCTTGATGAGGGTTTGCGAGAAATGTTCCAAGACATTTCTCCGATTGAAGACTTTACGGGAAATCTATCGCTTGAATTTATCGACTACAGCTTAGGTGAACCTAAATACTCTGTAGAAGAATGTAAAGAGCGTGATGTGACGTATGCAGCACCACTTCGTGTGAAAGTTCGTCTAATCAATAAGGAAACTGGTGAAGTAAAAGAACAGGATGTGTTCATGGGAGATTTCCCACTCATGACAGAGACAGGAACATTCGTAATTAACGGTGCAGAACGTGTTATCGTTTCCCAGTTAGTTCGCTCTCCAAGCGTATACTATAGTGGCAAAGTGGATAAAAACGGAAAACGTGGTTTTACTGCTACTGTAATTCCAAACCGCGGAGCTTGGTTAGAGTATGAAACAGATGCTAAGGATGTTGTATATGTGCGTATCGACCGTACGCGTAAACTTCCTGTAACTGTTTTGTTACGCGCATTAGGGTTTGGCTCTGATCAAGAAATCACCGAGCTTTTAGGTGATAACGAATACTTAAGCAATACGCTAGAAAAAGACAACACAGATAGCACAGAAAAAGCATTGCTTGAAATTTATGAGCGTCTACGCCCAGGTGAACCACCAACAGTAGAAAATGCGAAAAGCTTGCTTGTTTCTCGCTTCTTTGATCCGAAGCGCTACGATTTAGCAAATGTAGGTCGTTACAAGATCAACAAAAAGCTACACATTAAAAACAGATTGTTTAACCAACGCTTAGCTGAAACATTAGTAGATCCAGAAACTGGAGAAATTTTAGCGGCAGAAGGAACAGTCTTAGACCGTCGTACACTAGATCGCATTTTACCTTACTTAGAGAAAAACATTGGATTCAAGACAGCGAAACCAATGGGTGGAGTGGTAGAAGGCGATGTTGAGCTGCAATCGATTAAGATTTATGCTCCAGAGTCAGACGGTGAACGTTCTATCAATGTAATTGGGAATGCAAATATCACTCGTGACGTAAAACACATCACACCAGGTGATATCCTTGCTTCTATTAGCTACTTCTTTAACTTACTATACAAAGTAGGGGATACAGATGATATTGACCATTTAGGAAACCGTCGTCTTCGTTCTGTAGGGGAGTTATTACAAAACCAATTCCGTATCGGTCTTTCTCGTATGGAACGTGTTGTTCGTGAGAGAATGTCGATCCAAGATACAAATGCAATTACACCGCAAGCGTTAATTAACATTCGTCCGGTTATTGCATCTATTAAAGAGTTCTTCGGAAGTTCTCAGTTATCTCAGTTCATGGACCAAACAAACCCATTAGCAGAGTTAACACACAAACGAAGACTATCTGCATTAGGACCTGGTGGTTTAACGCGTGAGCGTGCAGGCTTTGAAGTACGTGACGTTCACTACTCTCACTATGGTCGTATGTGTCCAATCGAAACGCCAGAGGGACCAAACATCGGTTTGATCAACTCATTATCTTCATTCGCGAAAGTAAATGAGTTTGGTTTCATTGAAACACCATACCGTCGTGTTGATCCAGAAACTGGACGTGTAACGGGCCATGTTGATTACTTAACAGCAGATGAAGAAGATAACTATGTTGTAGCCCAAGCGAACATGAAATTATCTGAAGAAGGAGAATTCCTTGATGAAGATATCGTAGCTCGTTTCCGTGGTGAAAACATTGTCACAAATAAAGAACGTATCGATTACATGGATGTATCTCCAAAACAAGTAGTGTCCGCAGCGACAGCTTGTATTCCGTTCTTAGAAAACGATGACTCCAACCGTGCACTTATGGGTGCGAACATGCAACGTCAGGCGGTTCCGTTAATGAATCCGGAATCTCCGATTGTAGGTACAGGTATGGAGTACGTATCAGCAAAAGACTCAGGGGCTGCAGTAATCTGTAAACATCCTGGTACTGTTGAGCGCGTAGAAGCACGTGAAGTTTGGGTACGTCGCTATGTAGAAGTTGACGGTCAAAAAGTAAAAGGCGATTTAGATCGCTACAAAATGTTGAAATTCATTCGTTCTAACCAAGGAACTTGTTACAATCAACGTCCAATTGTAAGTGTTGGAGATCAAGTTGTAAAAGGTGAAATCCTTGCGGATGGTCCTTCTATGGAACTAGGTGAACTAGCACTTGGACGTAACGTGCTTGTTGGCTTTATGACATGGGATGGTTATAACTACGAGGATGCAATCATCATGAGTGAGCGCCTTGTAAAAGATGATGTGTACACTTCTATCCATATTGAAGAATATGAATCAGAAGCCCGTGATACGAAGCTTGGACCAGAAGAAATTACACGTGATATCCCGAATGTTGGGGAAGATGCACTTCGTAATCTTGACGAGCGCGGTATTATTCGCGTCGGTGCTGAAGTAAAAGACGGAGATCTACTTGTTGGTAAAGTAACGCCAAAAGGTGTAACAGAATTAACAGCAGAAGAACGTCTATTACATGCAATCTTCGGTGAAAAAGCGCGTGAAGTACGTGATACATCACTACGTGTACCACATGGTGGTGGCGGTATTATCTTAGACGTAAAAGTATTCAACCGTGAAGATGGCGATGAATTGCCACCAGGTGTGAACCAACTTGTACGTGCATATATCGTTCAAAAACGTAAAATTTCTGAAGGTGACAAGATGGCCGGTCGTCATGGTAACAAAGGTGTTATCTCTCGTATTTTACCGGAAGAAGATATGCCTTACTTACCAGATGGCACGCCAATCGATATCATGTTGAACCCATTAGGGGTACCATCTCGTATGAATATCGGTCAGGTATTAGAGCTTCATCTTGGTATGGCAGCAAGATACCTTGGCATCCATATTGCAACGCCWGTATTCGATGGTGCTCGTGAGGAAGACGTATGGGGTACAATCGAAGAAGCTGGTATGGCAAATGATGCGAAAACAATCCTTTATGATGGACGTACTGGTGAACCATTCGACAATCGCGTATCTGTTGGTGTCATGTACATGATCAAACTTGCGCACATGGTTGACGATAAACTTCATGCTCGTTCTACTGGACCATACTCACTTGTAACGCAGCAACCTCTTGGAGGTAAAGCTCAGTTCGGTGGACAGCGTTTCGGTGAGATGGAGGTTTGGGCACTTGAAGCTTACGGTGCTGCTTATACTCTTCAAGAAATCTTAACAGTGAAGTCTGATGATGTTGTTGGACGTGTTAAGACGTACGAAGCAATTGTTAAAGGTGAAAATGTTCCAGAACCAGGCGTTCCAGAATCATTCAAAGTATTGATTAAAGAACTGCAAAGTTTAGGTATGGACGTTAAAATGATGTCTAGCGACGATACAGAAATTGAGATGCGTGATACGGAAGATGATGATCATCAATCAGCAGACAAATTGAATATCGAAGTTGAGACAACTAAGGAATAATCGGGATAACCTGTAGACTAAAAGGGAGGTAGGCCCCTTGATAGATGTAAATAACTTTGAATATATGAAGATTGGACTTGCTTCACCTGACAAGATTCGTTCTTGGTCATACGGTGAAGTTAAGAAACCAGAAACGATTAACTATCGTACGTTAAAGCCTGAAAAAGATGGCTTGTTCTGTGAGCGTATTTTCGGACCACAAAAGGACTGGGAATGTCATTGCGGAAAATATAAACGTGTACGTTATAAAGGTGTAGTTTGTGATCGATGTGGCGTTGAAGTAACGCGTGCAAAAGTTCGTCGTGAACGTATGGGCCATATCGAATTAGCTGCTCCTGTATCTCATATTTGGTATTTCAAAGGTATCCCGAGCCGCATGGGACTTGTCTTAGACATGTCCCCTCGCGCGCTTGAAGAAGTAATTTATTTCGCTTCTTATGTTGTAACAGAAAGTGGAGATACACCACTTGATAAGAAGCAATTACTTTCTGAAAAAGAATACCGTGCATATCGTGATCGATATGGCAGCACATTCCAAGCTGCTATGGGTGCAGAAGCAATTAAGAAGCTATTACAAGACATCGATTTAGATAAAGAAGTAGACTTCTTAAAAGAAGAATTAAAAACAGCACAAGGACAACGCCGTACTCGTGCTATTAAACGTCTAGAAGTATTAGAAGCATTCCGTAACTCTGGAAATCACCCATCTTGGATGATCTTAGATGTTCTTCCAGTTATCCCGCCAGAACTACGCCCAATGGTACAGTTAGATGGTGGACGTTTTGCTACTTCTGACTTAAACGACTTATACCGTCGTGTAATTAACCGTAATAATCGTTTAAAACGTCTATTGGACTTAGGTGCACCAAGCATCATCGTTCAAAACGAAAAACGTATGTTACAAGAAGCTGTAGACGCACTAATCGATAATGGTCGTCGTGGCCGTCCAGTTACTGGACCAGGTAACCGTCCATTRAAATCACTATCTCACATGCTTAAAGGTAAACAAGGACGTTTCCGTCAAAACTTATTAGGTAAACGTGTTGACTACTCTGGTCGTTCTGTAATCGTTGTAGGACCGAACTTAAAGATGTATCAATGTGGATTACCGAAAGAGATGGCGCTTGAATTGTTCAAACCTTTCGTTATGAAAGAGTTAGTTGGAAAAGGATTAGCGCACAACATTAAGAGTGCGAAACGTAAAATCGAGCGTGTACAACCTGAAGTTTGGGATGTTTTAGAATCTGTGATTAAAGAGCATCCAGTACTTCTAAATCGTGCGCCAACGCTTCACCGTCTTGGTATCCAGGCGTTTGAACCTACATTAGTAGAAGGTCGCGCAATCCGTCTTCATCCACTTGTATGTACTGCATACAACGCTGACTTTGACGGTGACCAAATGGCGGTTCACGTTCCGTTATCATCAGAAGCTCAAGCGGAAGCTCGTCTTCTTATGTTAGCAGCACAAAACATCTTGAATCCAAAAGACGGAAAACCAGTTGTTACTCCATCTCAGGATATGGTATTAGGTAACTACTACTTAACACTTGAGCGCGAAGGTGCAATTGGTGAAGGTATGGTGTTCAAAGATGCAAACGAAGCATTGCTTGCATATCAAAATGGATATGTACATCTGCACACACGTGTTGCAGTTGCTGCAAGTTCAGTAAACAACGAAACATTTACTGAAGAGCAAAAGAGCAAACTTCTACTAACAACAGTTGGTAAATTAATGTTTAACGAAATCTTACCGAAGTCGTTCCCTTATATTAACGAACCGACAAATTCAAACCTTGAAAAAGAAACACCAGCGAAGTATTTCGTTGAAAAAGGTGCGAACATTAAAGAGATTATTGCTAGTCGTGAAGAAGTGGCGCCATTTAGCAAGAAAATCCTTGGAAATATCATTGCGGAAGTATTTAAACGTTTCCAAATTACGGAAACATCTCGTATGCTTGATCGCATGAAAAACTTAGGATTTAAATATTCTACAAAAGCTGGTATTACAGTTGGGGTAGCAGATATTCTTGTATTAGGTGAAAAAGATGAAATTCTCCACGAAGCACAAGCAAAAGTAGATAATGTAATTAAACAATTCCGTCGCGGTTTAATCACGGAAGAAGAACGTTACGATCGTGTTATCTCTATTTGGAGTAATGCGAAAGATGTTATCCAAGGAAAACTGATGAAATCCTTGAATAAGCGCAATCCAATCTTCATGATGAGTGATTCTGGTGCCCGTGGTAACGCATCGAACTTTACTCAGCTTGCTGGTATGCGTGGTTTGATGGCAAACCCATCTGGTCGTATCATTGAACTTCCAATCAAATCAAGTTTCCGTGAAGGTTTAACAGTACTTGAGTACTTCATCTCTACGCATGGTGCGCGTAAAGGTCTTGCCGATACAGCACTTAAAACTGCCGATTCTGGTTACTTAACACGTCGTCTTGTAGACGTTGCACAAGATGTAATTGTCCGTGAAGATGATTGTGGAACAGATCGTGGTTTACTAATTGGTGCGATTAAAGAGGGTAATGAAGTTATTGAGTCATTATATGATCGTCTTGTTGGACGTTTTGCAAGAAAAACTGTAAAACATCCTGAAACAGGTGAAGTATTAGTTGGTGAAAACCAATTAATTACTGAAGATATCGCTCATATCGTTGAAAGTTCGGGTGTTGAAACTGTAAACATTCGTTCAGCGTTTACATGTAATACTCGCCATGGTGTATGTAAGAAGTGTTACGGTCGTAACTTAGCAACTGGTACAGATGTAGAAGTAGGAGAGGCGGTAGGTATTATCGCAGCTCAATCTATCGGTGAGCCAGGTACACAGTTAACGATGCGTACGTTCCATACAGGTGGGGTTGCCGGAGATGATATCACACAAGGTTTACCTCGTATCCAAGAGATCTTCGAAGCTCGTAATCCGAAAGGTCAGGCAGTTATTAGTGAAATTGACGGTGTTATCGCAGCGATCAACGATGTTAAAGATCGTCAAGAAGTAGTTGTACAGGGTGAAGTTGAAGCTCGTACGTATGCTATTCCTTACGGTGCTCGTCTGAAAGTAACTCCAGGACAGCCTATCAGTCACGGAAAAGAGTTAACAGAAGGTTCTATTGATCCGAAAGAATTATTAAAAGTAACTGATATTACAGCAGTTCAAGAATACTTACTACGTGAAGTTCAAAAAGTATACCGTATGCAAGGGGTAGAAATTGGTGATAAGCACGTAGAAGTAATGGTTCGCCAAATGCTTCGTAAAGTTCGCGTAAGCGATGCTGGTGAAACAGATGTATTACCAGGAACGTTACTAGACATCCATCAGTTCACTGATGCGAATGCGAAGGTGTTACTATTAGGTAAACAACCAGCAACAGCTAGACCAGTTCTTCTTGGTATTACAAAAGCTTCACTAGAAACAGATTCATTCTTATCTGCAGCATCGTTCCAAGAAACAACTCGTGTTCTGACAGATGCAGCAATTAAAGGAAAACGTGATGAACTTCTAGGATTGAAAGAGAATGTTATTATCGGTAAACTTGTTCCTGCTGGAACAGGTATGAATCGTTATCGCAAAGTGGATCTTGTGAAAACAACACAAGATGACATGAATGTAGAAAACGATGAAGTTTATGTGGAACAGTAAAATTTTCCGTCGTAAATTTTGTACAAAAACAGATAATCCTAGTTGACATTATATGAGTCAAAATGTTACTATAAGCAAGGTTGCTCCTGAACGATGCTTTGGAGGATATGTATATGTCTTATCAAAAAGTGTCAACTGCTGAAAATGTAGTCGTTGGTCATAAACGAACATTGGAAGCAATCAAAAATGGTACAGTTAAAGAAGTTGTCATTGCAGAAGATGCTGACATGCGGTTAACCCATGTTATTACTCGTACTGCATTGCAATATAACGTACCCATAACCAAAGTTGAATCAATTCGTAAACTTGGAAAAGTTTCGGGGATTCAAGTGGGAGCTTCAGCAATAGGAATAATAAGTTAAAACTGTTTTTGTGAGGAGAGAGCATTTGCTCTTCCTTGCAAAAACTTTGTTTTCAACTAATAATGAACCACCTGGATATGTGGTCATACAAACATGCGAAGGGAGGATAAATCAAATGCCTACTATTAACCAATTAGTGAGAAATGGTCGTACTGATAAAGTATGGAAATCTAAATCACCTGCGTTAAACAAAGGTTTCAACTCTTTAAAGAAAAAATCAACTGATATCTCTGCACCTCAAAAACGTGGTGTGTGTACTCGTGTTGGTACAATGACTCCGAAGAAACCAAACTCAGCGTTACGTAAATACGCTCGTGTACGTTTAACAAATGGTATCGAGGTTACAGCTTACATCCCAGGTATCGGTCATAACCTACAAGAGCATAGCGTAGTATTAATTCGCGGTGGTCGTGTAAAAGATTTACCAGGGGTACGTTACCACATCGTTCGTGGTGCGCTTGATACAGCTGGTGTTGACAAACGTATGCAAGGACGTTCTAAATATGGTACTAAGCGACCAAAACCTGCTAAGAAATAATAAACTTACAATGAAAGGAGGAACTCAATATGCCTCGTAAAGGACCTGTTGCGAAACGTGACGTGTTACCAGATCCAATGTACAATTCTAAACTTGTAACACGCCTAATCAACAAAATGATGGTTGACGGTAAAAAAGGTAAATCTCAAACAATTCTTTATAACGCGTTCGATATCGTTCGTGAACGTGCTGGTAAAGAGCCAATGGAAGTATTCGAGCAAGCTCTTAAGAACATCATGCCTGTTCTTGAAGTACGCGCTCGTCGTGTTGGTGGTGCTAACTACCAAGTTCCAGTTGAGGTTCGTCCAGAACGCCGTACAACTTTAGGTCTTCGCTGGTTAGTAAACTATGCTCGTCTTCGTGGTGAAAAAACTATGGAAGAGCGTCTAGCTTACGAAATCTTAGATGCAGCTAACAACGCTGGTGCATCTGTTAAGAAACGTGAAGACACTCATAAAATGGCAGAAGCTAACAAAGCATTTGCTCATTACCGTTGGTAGGATTCAACGTAAAATAAATGTAAGCATAAACCGCTTTATTTGTCGCTTATGGAAGTGTGGAGAGGGAGGATGCCTCTCCCTTTCAATGAGCGCTCATTTTACATAATGAGGGTACTGGACATACTGACATAAGTAACAAAATAAAGTGGCTTTTTTGCTACTTAAAATAAAATAATCCAATCCATATATGGAAGGAGCAAGACACCAAATGGGAAGAGAGTTCTCTTTAGAAAACACTCGTAATATTGGTATCATGGCTCACATCGATGCTGGTAAAACAACAGCAACTGAGCGTATCCTGTACTACACAGGACGTATTCATAAAATCGGTGAAACTCACGAAGGTGCATCTCAGATGGACTGGATGGAGCAAGAGCAAGAGCGTGGTATCACAATCACTTCTGCTGCAACTACAGCTCAATGGAAAGGTCATCGTGTAAACATCATTGACACTCCAGGACACGTAGACTTCACAGTAGAAGTAGAACGTTCTTTACGCGTACTTGATGGCGCAGTAGCAGTTCTTGATGCACAATCTGGTGTAGAACCACAAACAGAAACTGTTTGGCGTCAGGCTACTACTTATGGTGTACCTCGTATCGTATTCGTTAACAAAATGGATAAGATCGGTGCAGATTTCTTATACTCTGTAGGTACAATCCATGACCGTTTACAAGCAAACGCACATCCAATTCAGTTACCAATCGGTGCTGAAGACGAGTTCAATGGTATCATTGACCTTGTTGAAGAGTGTGCTTATATGTACGGTAACGATTTAGGAACAGATATTCAACGTATCGAAATTCCTGAAGAGCATAAAGAGCTAGCTGAAGAATACCGTGGAAAATTAATCGAAGCGGTAGCTGAGCTTGATGAAGAAATGATGATGAAGTACCTAGAAGGTGAAGAAATTACTGTAGAAGAGCTTAAAGCTGGTATCCGTAAGGCTACAATTTCTGTTGAATTCTTCCCAGTAATCTGTGGTTCTGCATTCAAAAACAAAGGTGTTCAAATTCTGTTAGACGCAGTTATTGACTACTTACCATCTCCACTAGATGTACCTGCTATTAAAGGTATTCTTCCGGATACAGATGAAGAAGTAGAACGTAAGTCTAGCGATGAAGAACCATTCGCAGCTCTAGCGTTCAAAATCATGACTGACCCTTATGTTGGTAAATTAACGTTCTTCCGTGTGTATTCTGGTGTGTTAAACTCTGGATCTTACGTGAAAAACTCAACTAAAGGTAAGCGTGAGCGTGTAGGACGTATCCTACAAATGCATGCTAACAGCCGTGAAGAGATTTCAACAGTTTATGCTGGTGATATCGCTGCTGCTGTCGGTTTAAAAGATACTACTACTGGTGATACTCTTTGTGAGGAGAAGAACCTTGTTATCCTTGAGTCTATGGAATTCCCAGAGCCAGTTATCTCTGTAGCTATCGAACCAAAATCTAAAGCTGACCAAGATAAAATGGGTACAGCATTATCTAAGCTTTCTGAAGAAGATCCAACATTCCGTGCTCACACTGACCAAGAAACTGGCCAAACAATCATCGCTGGTATGGGTGAACTTCACCTTGATATCATCGTTGACCGTATGCGCCGTGAATTCAAAGTGGAAGCAAACGTTGGTGCTCCTCAGGTAGCATACCGTGAGACTTTCCGCGCTGCTGCGAAAGTTGAAGGTAAGTTCGCTCGTCAGTCTGGTGGTCGTGGACAATTCGGTCACGTTTGGATTGAGTTTGAACCTAATGAAGAAGGTAAAGGATTCGAATTCCAAAACAAGATCGTCGGTGGTGTAGTTCCACGTGAATACATCCCAGCTGTTGGAGCGGGTCTTGAAGATTCACTTAAAAATGGTGTACTAGCTGGATATCCACTAGTTGACATTAAAGCTGCATTAGTTGACGGATCTTACCATGATGTTGACTCCTCTGAGATGGCGTTCAAAATCGCTGCATCTATGGCGCTTAAAGCTGCGGTTTCTAAATGTAGCCCAGTAATTCTTGAGCCAATGATGAAAGTTGAAGTTGTAATTCCTGAAGAGTACATGGGTGACATTATGGGTGACGTAACATCTCGTCGTGGACGCGTAGAAGGTATGGAAGCTCGCGGTAACGCACAAGTTGTTCGTGCTATGGTTCCACTTTCTGAAATGTTCGGTTATGCAACGGCATTACGTTCTAACACGCAAGGACGCGGAACATTCTCAATGACATTTGATCATTATGAAGAAGTACCAAAGTCTGTTTCAGAAGAAATTATCAAAAAAAATAAAGGTGAATAATTGATTTTTATCGATTGTTCAAGTATAACTACTTATGTAAGCTTAGAAAGTGAGGCTTATGTCGCGCTTTCTAGTCTAAATATAAAATAACCTATATAAACTAAGGAGGAATTTAGAATGGCTAAAGCTAAATTCGAACGTTCTAAACCCCATGTTAACATCGGTACAATCGGCCACGTTGACCATGGTAAAACTACATTAACTGCTGCGATCACTACAGTTCTTGCAAAAGCTGGTGGTGCTGAAGCACGCGGATACGATCAAATCGATGCTGCTCCAGAAGAAAGAGAGCGCGGTATCACAATCTCAACTGCACACGTTGAGTACGAAACTGAAACTCGTCACTATGCACACGTTGACTGCCCAGGACATGCTGACTATGTTAAAAACATGATCACTGGTGCTGCTCAAATGGACGGCGGTATTTTAGTGGTATCTGCTGCTGATGGCCCAATGCCTCAAACACGTGAGCACATCCTTCTTTCTCGTCAAGTAGGTGTTCCTTACATCGTTGTATTCTTAAACAAATGCGACATGGTAGACGACGAAGAATTATTAGAATTAGTAGAAATGGAAGTTCGCGACCTATTATCTGAATACGGATTCCCAGGCGACGATATTCCTGTAGTTAAAGGTTCTGCTCTTAAAGCTCTTCAAGGCGAAGCTGAGTGGGAAGAAAAAATCATTGAGTTAATGGCTGAAGTTGATGCTTACATCCCAACTCCAGAACGTGAAACTGACAAACCATTCTTAATGCCTATCGAGGATGTATTCTCTATCACAGGTCGTGGTACAGTTGCAACTGGTCGTGTAGAGCGCGGAGTAGTTAAAGTTGGTGACGTAGTAGAAATCATCGGTCTTGCTGAAGAGAACGCTTCTACAACTGTAACTGGTGTAGAAATGTTCCGTAAACTTCTTGACCAAGCTCAAGCTGGAGACAACATTGGTGCTCTACTTCGTGGGGTTGCTCGTGAAGACATCCAACGTGGACAAGTTCTTGCTAAAAGCGGTTCTGTAAAAGCTCACGCTAAATTCAAAGCTGAAGTTTTCGTATTATCTAAAGAAGAAGGTGGACGTCACACTCCATTCTTCGCTAACTACCGTCCGCAATTCTATTTCCGTACAACTGACGTAACTGGTATCATCCAATTACCAGAAGGTACTGAAATGGTAATGCCTGGTGACAACATCGAAATGACTATCGAACTTATCGCTCCAATCGCAATCGAAGAGGGAACTAAATTCTCTATTCGTGAAGGTGGACGTACAGTAGGTTACGGTGTAGTTGCTACAATCGTTGCTGAATAATCTTTAAATAGATTATTAAAAACTCAAGGGATTTTCCCTTGAGTTTTTTTATTGCTTATTTATATAGAAGAAAGAGGTGCGTTTTCTATTTTTGAATGAGTTTCTTCTACAGTATATAAAACGAAAACAACACCCAAAAACTGTAAGTTGAATAAGAGTAGATGAAAACTTGAAATTCTTTAAAGTGCCATGTATAATAGCAAAAGTAGAGAAAAGCAGATGCAAACAAAAAGATGCTTGCATCTAGACGAATAACATTGTATAATAGAAAATGTTGGTCTTTGACTGCGATGAAGTGGAAGGTTGCTGACACACCCGGCCGCTTTGCCATGGCATGGTGTGGGGAAATTTCCATGGAGAAGGTCTATTTTAGAAATAGGCGAACGAAGGAGGGAAAATAATGGCAAAAGAAAAAATTCGTATCCGTTTAAAAGCTTACGATCACCGTATTCTTGATCAGTCAGCTGAGAAAATTGTAGAAACAGCTAAGCGTTCTGGGGCAACAGTTTCTGGTCCGATCCCATTACCAACTGAAAAAACTGTTTACACAATTCTTCGTGCTGTCCATAAGTACAAAGATTCTCGTGAGCAATTCGAAATGCGCACGCACAAACGTCTAATCGACATCGTGAGTCCTACTCCTCAAACAGTAGATTCATTAATGCGTTTAGATTTACCATCTGGTGTAGATATCGAAATCAAACTATAATTCATATAACTTAAAAATGTAGGAGGTGTAACTCATGACCAAAGGAATCTTAGGAAGAAAGATCGGTATGACTCAAGTATTTGCTGAAAACGGTGAGTTAATCCCAGTAACAGTAATCGCTGCGAACCCAAACGTTGTTCTTCAAAAGAAAACAACAGAAACTGACGGCTATAATGCAATTCAGTTAGGATTCGAAGATAAACGTGAAAAGTTAACTAACAAACCTGAACAAGGCCACACTGCTAAAGCATCTACTACTCCTAAGCGCTTCATTCGCGAAATCCGCGATGCAGACGTGGACGGATTAGAGGTTGGTCAAGAGGTAAAAGTTGAAGTTTTCACTGCAGGTGAAATCGTTGACGTAACAGGAATTTCTAAAGGTAAAGGTTTCCAAGGTGTTATTAAACGCCACGGACAATCTCGCGGACCTATGTCTCATGGTTCTCGCTATCACCGTCGTCCTGGTTCAATGGGCCCAGTTGCTCCGAACCGTGTATTCAAAGGCAAAAAACTTGCTGGACGTATGGGTGGAGACCAAGTTACAATCCAAAACTTAGAAATCGTTCAAGTTGACGCTGAGCGCAACTTATTATTAGTAAAAGGTAACGTTCCAGGTGCTAAGAAATCTCTTGTAGTTGTTCAAGGCGCTGTGAAGGTTAGTAAATAATTCACAATAGGAAGGAGGAATTCCAATGCCAAAAGTTACTGTATATAACCAAACTGGTTCACAGGTTGGTGAAATCGAATTAGCTGAAGCTATTTTCGGTATCGAACCAAATGAAGCTGTACTTTTCGAAGCTGTAATGATGCAACGTGCGTCTTTACGTCAAGGTACACACAAAGTAAAAACTCGCTCTGAAGTGCGCGGTGGTGGTCGTAAACCATGGCGTCAAAAAGGAACTGGACGTGCTCGTCAAGGTTCTATCCGCTCTCCTCAATGGCGTGGTGGTGGTACGGTATTCGGACCTACACCAAGAAGCTATGCGTACAAACTTCCTAAGAAAGTTCGTCGTTTAGCGATCAAATCTGCACTAGCTACTAAAGTAGTTGAGAACAACATTGTAGTTCTTGAAGACCTAGTGTTAAATGCACCAAAAACAAAAGACATGGTAGCAGTACTTAAAGGATTAACTGTTGAAAAGAAAGCTCTTATCGTAACTGCTGATGCAAACGAATCTGTAGAGTTATCTGCTCGCAATATCCCTGGAGTAACAGTAATCACTGCTGATGGCGTAAACGTTTTAGACGTGCTTCATCATGATAAGCTAATCATGACAAAAGCGGCAGTGGAAAAAGTAGAGGAGGTGCTTGCATAATGAGAGATCCTCGTGATATCATTAAGCGCCCAGTTATCACTGAACGTTCTATGGAAATGATGGCTGAAAAAAAATACACGTTCGACGTGGACGTTAAATCTAATAAAACAGAAGTTAAAGACGCTATAGAAGCGATCTTTGGTGTTAATGTAGACAAAGTAAATATCATGAACTACAAGCCGAAAGCAAAACGCGTTGGTCGTCACGCTGGTTTTACTAACCGTCGTCGTAAAGCAATCGTTAAGCTAACTGCTGACAGCAAAGAAATCGAAATCTTCCAAGGTGTTTAATTCTTACTAAAGAAGGAGGGAAATTGAGATGGCAATTAAGAAGTATAAACCAACTACTAACGGTCGTCGTAATATGACAACGAATGATTTCGCTGAAATTACTACTGACAGACCTGAAAAATCTTTACTTGCGCCTTTAAGCAAAAAGGCTGGTCGTAATAACCAAGGTAAAATTACTGTACGTCACCAAGGTGGCGGACATAAGCGTCAATACCGTATCATCGACTTCAAACGTAATAAAGATGGAATTCCAGGACGCGTTGCTACGATCGAATACGATCCAAACCGCTCTGCGAATATCGCATTAATTAACTACGTTGACGGTGAAAAACGTTACATCCTTGCTCCTAAAAACTTAGAAGTAGGTATGGAAGTTATGTCTGGCGCTGAAGCTGACATTAAAATCGGTAACGCATTACCATTAATCAACATTCCAGTAGGTACTGTTGTTCATAACATCGAGCTTAAGCCTGGTCGTGGCGGACAATTAGTTCGTTCTGCTGGTACATCTGCTCAAGTACTTGGTAAAGAAGGAAAATACGTACTTGTACGTTTAACTTCTGGTGAAGTGCGTTTAGTATTATCTGCTTGTCGCGCTACAGTTGGTCAAGTAGGTAACGAACAACATGAACTTATCAAAATCGGTAAAGCAGGTCGCTCTCGCTGGTTAGGTAAGCGCCCAACAGTTCGTGGTTCTGTAATGAACCCAGTTGATCACCCACACGGTGGTGGTGAAGGACGCTCTCCAATCGGACGTAAGTCTCCAATGTCTCCATGGGGTAAACCAACTCTTGGATTCAAGACTCGTAAGAAAAATAAAGCGTCTGATAAATTTATCGTTCGTCGTCGTAAAAAATAATGGGATTGTAGTACGGTTCATTTCTAGAACCGTACGCCAATCACGAAGGGAGGCACCACAATGGCTCGTAGCTTAAAAAAAGGACCATTTGTCGATGATCACTTAATGAGCAAAATGGAAAAATTAGTTGCATCTGAGCAAAAACAAGTTGTTAAAACTTGGTCTCGCCGTTCAACAATCTTCCCTCAGTTCATCGGTCATACAATTGCTGTATATGATGGTCGTAAACACGTACCTGTGTACATCACTGAGGATATGGTTGGCCATAAGTTAGGTGAATTCGCACCAACTCGTACGTACAAAGGTCACCTTGCTGACGATAAGAAAACTAGAAGATAATGAGAGGAGGCACTTCAATGCAAGCTAAAGCAGTAGCGAGAACAGTTCGTATTGCTCCTCGTAAAGTTCGTTTAGTTGTAGACTTAATCCGAGGTAAGCAAGTGGGTGAAGCGATTGCTATCCTTAACCACACACCAAAAACTGCTTCTCCAGTTGTAGAGAAAGTTTTAAAATCTGCAATCGCAAATGCAGAGCACAATTACGAAATGGACATTAACAACCTAGTTGTTGAAACAGTTTTCGTTGACGAAGGTCCAACGTTGAAACGTTTCCGTCCACGTGCAATGGGTCGTGCAAGCCAAATTAACAAACGCACAAGCCACATCACAGTTGTGGTATCAGAAAAAAAGGAGGGATAATCGATGGGTCAGAAGGTTAATCCAATTGGTCTTCGTGTCGGTGTTATCCGTGACTGGGAATCTCGTTGGTTCGCTGAAAAAGATTACGCTACATTATTACATGAAGACATCAAAATCCGTGAGTACATTACTGTACGCTTAAAAGATTCTGCTGTTGCTAAAGTAGAAATCGAACGTGCAGCAAATCGTGTAAATGTTACAATTCACACTGCAAAACCTGGTATGGTAATTGGTAAAGGTGGTACAGAAGTTGAAGCACTTCGTAAAGCTCTTAACCAATTAACAGGCAAGCGTGTACACATCAACATCTTAGAAGTTAAGAGAGCTGATCTTAACGCTAAATTAGTAGGCGAAAACATCGCTCGTCAATTAGAAAACCGTGTATCTTTCCGTCGTGCACAGAAGCAAGTAATTCAACGTGCTATGCGTGCAGGAGCTAAAGGTATTAAAACACAGGTTTCTGGTCGTCTTGGCGGAGCTGATATCGCTCGTGCAGAATCTTACAGTGAAGGAACTGTTCCACTTCATACACTTCGCGCTGATATTGACTATGCAGCAGTTGAAGCTGATACAACATACGGTAAATTAGGCGTAAAAGTATGGATCTACCGTGGAGAAGTCCTTCCTACAAAAAAGAAAGCTTCTGAGGAAGGAGGAAAATAATATGTTAATGCCTAAACGCGTAAAATATCGTAGAGAGCATCGTGGTAAAATGCGTGGTCGTGCAAAAGGTGGAGCTGAAATTGCTTTCGGTGAATTCGGTTTACAAGCACAAGCCGCTTCATGGATTACAAACCGTCAAATCGAAGCTGCTCGTCGTGCAATGACTCGTTACATGAAACGTGGCGGTAAAGTATGGATTAAAATTTTCCCTTCTAAGCCTTACACTGCAAAACCTCTAGAAGTACGTATGGGTTCCGGTAAAGGGGCACCAGAAGGCTGGGTAGCAGTAGTAAAACCTGGGAAAATTATGTTCGAAATCGCGGGTGTATCTGAAGAGGTAGCACGCGAAGCCTTACGTCTTGCAGCTCACAAATTACCAGTGAAATGTAAATTCGTAAAACGTGAAGAAAATGGTGGTGAATCTAATGAAAACTAATGATATTCGTGAATTAACCACTGCCGAAATCGAAACAAAAGTTAAAGCTTTAAAGGAAGAGTTGTTTAATCTTCGCTTCCAACTTGCTACAGGACAATTAGAGAATCCAACTCGCATCCGTGAAGTGCGTAAAGCGATTGCTCGTATGAAAACTGTAGTTCGTGAAAGAGAGATCGGAATTAATCGATAAATTGAGGGGAGGTTTGCATAGTGAGCGAACGTAACCAACGCAAAGTTTATACTGGTCGTGTAGTGTCTGACAAAATGGACAAAACGATTACAGTTTTAGTTGAAACTTACAAAACTCATTCCTTGTACGGAAAACGTGTTAAGTATTCTAAAAAGTACAAAGCCCATGATGAGCAAAACCAAGCAAAAATTGGCGATATCGTAAAAATCATGGAAACTCGCCCGCTTTCTGCTACTAAGCGTTTCCGTTTAGTTGAAATCGTTGAAGAAGCGGTTATTATCTAAATAGACGAATCGGAATTTTTAGTCCGAAGGGAGGTTTCATAACATGATCCAACAAGAATCTCGTTTGAAAGTTGCTGACAATTCTGGTGCACGTGAACTTTTAACAATTAAAGTATTAGGCGGCTCTGGTCGTAAATATGCTAACATTGGTGATATTATCGTTGCTACGGTAAAACAAGCAACACCAGGTGGCGTTGTTAAAAAAGGTGACGTTGTTAAAGCAGTTGTGGTACGTACGAAGAGCGGAGCTCGTCGTCCGGACGGTTCTTACATTAGCTTTGATGAAAACGCAGCGGTTATCATTAAAGACGATAAGAGCCCACGTGGTACTCGTATCTTTGGACCAGTAGCTCGTGAATTACGTGATAGCAACTTCATGAAGATCGTTTCTTTAGCTCCAGAAGTTCTATAATTTAAGGTATTGCCTTGCTAAGGAGGTGCAGAATTAAGATGCATGTAAAAAAAGGTGATAAAGTACAGGTAATCACTGGTAAAGACAAAGGAAAACAAGGTGTTATCCTTGTGGCTTTCCCAAAGCAAAACCGTGTTATCGTTGAGGGTGTTAACATCGTTAAGAAACACTCTAAGCCATCTCAATTAAATCCACAAGGTGGAATTATTACGAAAGAAGCACCTATTCACGTTTCTAATGTTATGGTATTAGATCCGAAAACAGGCGAACCTACTCGTGTAGGCTTCAAAGTAGAAGATGGTAAAAAAGTTCGTATTGCAAAAAAATCTGGTGAATTATTAGATAAATAATTTTCTTAAGAAAGGAGGTCACTTCATTGAATCGCCTTAAAGAGAAGTTCCAAAAGGAAATTACTCCTGCTCTAGTGAGCAAGTTTAACTATAAATCTGTGATGGAAGTACCGAAAATCGAAAAGATCGTAATCAACACTGGTGTTGGTGACGCGGTATCTAACTCAAAAGCTTTAGACAATGCAGTAGAAGAATTAACGCAAATCGCAGGTCAAAAACCTGTTGTAACTCGCGCTAAAAAATCAATCGCTGGTTTCCGTCTTCGTGAAGGTATGCCAATCGGTGCAAAAGTAACTTTACGCGGCGAGCAAATGTATGAGTTCTTCGACAAATTAGTATCAGTTTCTTTACCACGTGTACGTGATTTCCGTGGTGTTTCTAAGAAATCATTCGACGGTCGTGGTAACTACACATTAGGTGTTAAAGAGCAACTAATTTTCCCTGAGATTGATTATGATAAAGTAAACAAAGTCCGCGGTATGGACATCGTAATCGTTACTACAGCGAAAACTGATGAAGAAGCTCGTGAACTTTTAACACAATTCGGTATGCCATTCCAAAAATAATGGAAGCCAACGCTAAGTAGAGGAGGCGAAAACGTGGCTAAAAAATCTATGATCGCGAAACAAAAGCGTACTCCTAAGTTTAAAGTACAAGAGTATACACGTTGCGAACGCTGCGGTCGTCCGCATTCTGTATACCGCAAATTTAAACTTTGCCGTATTTGTTTCCGTGAACTTGCATATAAAGGTCAAATTCCTGGTGTTAAAAAAGCTAGTTGGTAAAACCCACAAATGGGAAGGAGGTAAAACACATGGTGATGACAGATCCAATTGCAGACATGCTTACTCGCATCCGTAATGCGAACATGGTACGTCATGAGAAATTAGAGGTTCCTGCTTCTAAAATCAAAAAAGAGATCGCTGAACTTTTAAAACGTGAAGGTTTCATTCGTGATGTAGAATACATCGAGGATAACAAACAAGGTATCCTTCGTATTTTCCTGAAATATGGTGCAAACAATGAACGTGTAATCACTGGATTAAAACGTATCAGTAAACCTGGCTTACGCGTTTACGCTAAAGCTGACGAAGTACCACGTGTACTTAACGGATTAGGTATCGCTCTTGTTTCTACATCTAAGGGAGTAATGACAGACAAAGATGCTCGTCAATTACAAACTGGTGGAGAAGTAGTAGCATACGTTTGGTAATATATATTTAAAACGAACGGAGGTGTGACCACATGTCTCGTATTGGTAAAAAGATTCTTGAAATCCCTGCAGGTGTTACTATCACAGTTGCAGAAGACAATACTGTAACAGTAAAAGGCCCTAAAGGTGAATTAACTCGTACTTTCAATGCTGATATGTCTATCAAAATTGAAGAAAATACACTAACAGTTGAGCGTCCATCTGAACAGAAGGAACACCGTGCATTACACGGTACAACTCGTGCTTTAATCGGAAACATGGTTGAAGGTGTAACTACAGGTTTCGCACGCGGACTTGAATTAGTCGGTGTTGGTTACCGTGCTCAAAAACAAGGTGATAAACTTGTATTAAGCGTAGGTTATTCTCATCCAGTAGAAATGACTCCGGAAGCAGGACTTGAAGTTGAAGTACCTGCACCAACTAAAATCGTAATTAAAGGTATCGACAAGCAACGTGTTGGCGAATTTGCTGCTAACATCCGTGCTGTACGTGCTCCAGAGCCATATAAAGGCAAAGGTATTCGTTACGAAGGCGAAGTTGTTCGTCGTAAAGAAGGTAAAACTGCTAAGTAAACCCGTTAGGTGAGAGAAAGGAGTGACAAGAATGATCACTAAAGCTGATAAAAATGCGACTCGTAAGAAAAGACATGCACGTGTACGTGCAAAACTTACTGGTACTGCAGAACGTCCACGTTTAAATGTGTTCCGTTCTAACCAACATATTTACGCTCAAGTTATTGATGATGTAAATGGTGTAACATTAGTAAGTGCATCTACTCTTGATAAAGACCTTGCTCTTAACGGTACTAGCAATACTGAAGCTGCTACGAAAGTTGGAGAATCAGTTGCTAAGCGTGCTGTAGAGAAAGGCGTTAAAGAAGTAGTATTTGATCGCGGTGGTTACTTATACCATGGCCGTGTTAAAGCTCTAGCTGAAGCTGCTCGTGAGGCTGGATTACAATTTTAATGGTCAAAGGAGGGAAAATTGATGCATCGCATTGACCCAAGTAAATTAGAACTTGAAGAACGTGTAGTTACGATAAATCGTGTCGCGAAAGTTGTTAAGGGTGGTCGTCGTTTCCGCTTTGCTGCACTAGTTGTAGTTGGCGATAAAAACGGTCATGTTGGATTCGGTACCGGTAAAGCACAAGAGGTACCAGATGCAATTCGCAAAGCTATCGAAGACGCTAAGAAAAACTTAATCGCAGTACCATTAGTTGGTACAACAATTCCACACACAATCAACGGTCATTTTGGAGCTGGTGAAGTATTCTTAAAACCTGCTGCTGAGGGTACTGGAGTTATTGCTGGTGGACCAGTTCGTGCGGTACTTGAATTAGCTGGTGTACAAGATATTCTTTCGAAATCTCTTGGTTCTAACACACCAATTAACATGATTCGCGCTACTGTGAACGGATTAAGCGAGCTTAAGCGCGCTGAAGATGTTGCAAAATTACGCGGTAAATCTGTAGAAGAGCTACTAGGTTAAGAAGGAGGGAAAACAAATGGCGAAAAAGTTAGAAATTACCCTCACTCGTAGTGTAATTGGTCGTCCACAAGATCAACGTGCGACGGTAGAAGCTTTAGGTCTTAAAAAGTTGAATTCAACTGTAGTTAAGGAAGAAACTCCTGCTATTCTTGGTATGATCAACAAAGTTTCTCACCTTGTAACTGTAAAAGAAGCTTAAGGATAACTCATTAATATAAGGAGGTGCCTGGGAATGAAACTTCATGAATTAAAACCTGCAGAAGGTTCTCGTAAAGTACGTAACCGTGTCGGTCGTGGTATCGGTTCTGGTAACGGTAAAACTGCTGGTAAAGGTCATAAAGGACAAAACGCACGTTCTGGTGGCGGTGTTCGTCTTGGCTTCGAAGGTGGTCAAACTCCATTATTCCGTCGTTTACCAAAACGCGGCTTCACAAACATTAACCGTAAAGAGTTTACTATCGTAAACTTAGCAACGTTAAATCGTTTTGAAGATGGTACAGAAGTAACACCTGAATTATTGCTGGAAACTGGCGTTATCAGCAAATTAAACGACGGTGTTAAAGTTCTTGCAAGCGGAGCTGTAGAGAAAAAATTAACTGTTAAAGCGCACAAGTTCTCTTCAAGTGCTAAAGAAGCAATTGAAGCAGCTGGCGGATCAGTTGAGGTGATCTAATGTTTCGTACAATCTCCAACTTTATGCGCGTTGCTGAGATAAGACGTAAAATATTATTCACTTTAGCGATGTTAATCGTATTCAGGATTGGCACGTTTATCCCAGTGCCATTTACAAATGGAGACGTACTGAAAGCACAAGATCAGTTAAATGCATTAGGCATCCTAAATACATTTGGCGGTGGCGCGTTGAAAAACTTCTCCATCTTTGCGATGGGAATCATGCCGTATATTAYAGCATCCATCATCGTGCAATTATTGCAGATGGATGTTGTTCCTAAATTTTCGGAATGGTCGAAGCAAGGCGAAATGGGCCGTCGTAAACTAACGCAATTCACGCGTTATTTTACAATTGTTCTTGCGTTTATTCAGGGGTTTGGTATGTCAATCGGTTTTAACGGTATGGTAGGTGGACAGTTAATTTTGAATCCAGGTTGGAGCACTTATTTATACATTGCTACGGTACTGACTGCTGGTACTGCATTTTTAATGTGGTTAGGTGAACAGATTACAGCTAAAGGTGTAGGTAATGGTATTTCCATCCTAATCTTTGGTGGTATTGCCGCAGCGATCCCAAGTGTAATATCTCAAGTGTATCAACAACAGTTTCAAAATGCCGGAGATCAATTGTTCATGAGTATCGTTAAAGTTGTATTGATTTTACTAGCTGTGTTAGCAGTTGTTGTTGGTGTTATTTTCATTCAACAAGCTGTTAGAAAGATCCCAATTCAATATGCGAAGCGTGTAACAGGAGGAAATGGTAATCATGCTGGAGCACAAAACACACATTTACCGCTTAAGGTAAATAGTGCGGGTGTTATTCCAGTAATTTTTGCTGTTTCATTCTTGATTACACCTCCAACTATTGCACAGTTCTTCCCGAAACATGACGTATCGCAGTGGATTATTGCAAACTTTAACTATTCCCACCCAGTGGGAATGATAATATATGTAGCGCTCATTGTAGCCTTCACATACTTCTATGCATTTGTTCAGGTTAATCCAGAGCAAATGTCAGAAAACCTAAACAAGCAAGGTGGATATGTTCCAGGTATTCGTCCGGGTAAGAATACAGAACAATATCTAACAAAAATCTTGTATCGTTTGACCTTTGTAGGATCTATTTTCCTAGCAGCGATTGCAATTCTTCCAGTTATCTTTACGAAATTGGGAAATCTTCCTCCATCTGCACAGATCGGTGGAACGAGTATGTTAATCGTTATCGGCGTTGCTTTAGAAACAATGAAGCAGCTAGAAAGCCAACTGGTAAAACGCCATTACAAAGGGTTTATCAAGCAGTGAGTAAGTGGGAAGAATTGTCTTCCCTACATGCTCATGTATTGAGGGGGAACAAGGATGAACTTAATTTTAATGGGGCTTCCTGGTGCTGGTAAAGGTACACAAGCCGAACAGATTGTTGCCAAGTATAACATCCCTCACATCTCAACAGGAGATATGTTCCGTGCAGCTATGAAGGCTGAAACTGAACTTGGTTTACAAGCAAAGTCCTTTATTGATAAAGGTGCGCTTGTTCCAGATGAAGTTACAATCGGAATTGTTCGTGAGCGTTTAAGTCAAGAAGACTGTGTAAAAGGCTTCTTACTAGATGGTTTCCCACGAACAGTTGCACAGGCATCTGCACTTGAAGAGATTATGAAAGATCTTGGCAAAAAAATCGACTATGTTTTAAACATTAATGTGGATTCAGGATTGCTATTAAAACGTCTTACAGGCCGTCGTATTTGTAAAGAGTGCGGTGCGACTTACCACTTAGAATTCAATCCGCCAGCAAAAGCTGACGTGTGCGATAAATGTGGTGGCGAATTATATCAACGCTCTGATGACAATGAAGAAACTGTAGCGAATCGTTTAGAGGTAAATATTAAGCAAACAAAACCTTTGCTTGATTTCTATGAAGAGCTTGGTTACTTACAAAGCATTAATGGTGAGCAAGATATCAATAAGGTATTTGCTGATATTGATGTTCTCATTGGAGACTTAGCGTAATGATCATTTGCAAAACTCCTCGCGAGATAGAAATCATGCGAGAAGCTGGCAGGATCGTTGCTTTAACTCATCAAGAGTTGAAAAAGCATATTACTCCAGGAATTACAACGAAAGAGCTCGATCAAATAGCGGAAAAGACGATTCGAAAATATGGTGCTACGCCATCTTTTAAAGGATACAACGGATTTCCGGGAAGCATCTGTGCTTCTGTAAATGAAGAGCTTGTACATGGGATTCCAGGTAAGCGCAAGCTCCAAGAAGGTGATATCATCAGTATCGATATTGGTGCGAAATACAATGGGTACCATGGAGATTCTGCGTGGACGTATCCAGTAGGAAACATTTCTGAATCTGTTCAAAAGCTACTTGATGTCACAGAAAAATCGTTGTATCTTGGTCTAGAACAAATAAAACCAGGCGTGAGATTATCAAATGTTTCACATGCGGTTCAAACGTATGCTGAAGACAATGGATTCTCGATCGTTAGGGAGTATGTTGGTCACGGAATCGGGCAAGACTTACATGAAGACCCTCAAATCCCGCACTATGGTCCACCAAATAAAGGTCCTAGATTAAAGCCGGGAATGGTTATCTGTGTCGAACCGATGGTGAACCAAGGAAGACGATATGTAAAAACACTATCTGATGACTGGACAGTGGTAACGGTAGATGGTAAATGGTGTGCACATTTTGAGCACACGATTGCTCTTACAGAAGCAGGATACGAAATCCTTACCACTTTATAAGTAGCTGGCTCTCCGGGATTTCAGAGCAGTGTAAAATGTTACTGATTTGAAGAAGGGAGAACTATTGAATGGCTAAAGATGATGTAATTGAAGTCGAAGGTACCGTTCTTGAAACGTTGCCAAATGCTATGTTCAAAGTAGAATTAGAGAATGGGCATGTCGTATTGGCTCACGTTTCTGGTAAAATCCGTATGAACTTCATTCGGATTTTACCAGGAGACAAAGTTACGGTAGAATTATCTCCGTACGATTTAAATCGTGGTCGTATTACGTACCGTTTTAAATAATATAGCACTCCGTAATCTTTAAGGAGGTTCGAGACATGAAAGTAAGACCGTCAGTTAAACCAATCTGCGAAAAATGTAAAGTTATTCGTAGACGTGGAAAAGTAATGGTTATTTGTGAAAACCCTAAACATAAACAAAAACAAGGTTAATCAGAAGGAGGTGCATTCGGAATGGCACGTATCGCAGGTGTAGATATTCCTCGTGACAAACGCGTTGTTATTTCTTTAACTTACGTATTCGGCATTGGTCGCACGACTGCTGAAAAAATTCTTGCTGAAGCTGGTGTTTCTGAAGAAACACGAGTTCGTGATTTAACGGAAGACGAATTAGGTCGTATCCGTGACATCGTAGATCGCGTTAAAGTTGAGGGAGACCTTCGTCGTGAAGTTTCTCTTAACATTAAACGTCTAATGGAGATCGGTTCTTACCGTGGTCTTCGTCACCGTCGTGGTTTACCAGTTCGTGGTCAAAATTCTAAAAATAATGCTCGTACGCGTAAAGGTCCACGTCGTACAGTAGCAAATAAAAAGAAATAATAAGTAAAGGAGGTTGAACTAACAATGGCACGTAAAACAAACACTCGTAAAAAACGTGTGAAAAAGAATATTGAAGCTGGTATTGCTCATATTCGTTCTACTTTCAACAACACAATCGTAACACTTACAGATACTCACGGTAACGCACTTTCTTGGTCTAGTGCTGGTGCACTTGGTTTCCGTGGATCTCGTAAATCTACTCCATTCGCTGCGCAAATGGCTGCTGAGGCTGCTGCTAAAGTTGCAATGGAGCATGGTTTAAAAACTTTAGAGGTTACTGTAAAAGGTCCTGGTGCTGGTCGTGAAGCTGCAATTCGTGCTCTTCAAGCTGCAGGTCTAGAAGTAACAGCAATCAGAGATGTTACTCCAGTTCCTCATAATGGATGTCGTCCGCCAAAACGTCGTCGTGTTTAATTTTTCTGTATAGAATTTTCCCTTTTGTCTATAATGGATATGATGCATTATCGAGAAATTTCGTACAGAAACATCGCTTGTTGTGCACAATCGGGAACTGCCTAAGGGGGACTTTCGGTTAGACAGAGGTTTTTTCCTTTGTTTAGCCGAGGTTTCGACGTTTTGAAGGAGGGTTTAGTTAATGATTGAAATYGAAAAACCGAAAATCGAAACGGTTGAACTTAACGAAGATGCTAAATATGGTAAATTCGTGATTGAACCGCTTGAGCGTGGATATGGTACTACTTTGGGTAACTCCTTACGTCGTATTCTTTTATCCTCACTCCCTGGTGCCGCTGTAACTGCTATCCAAATTGATGGCGTATTACACGAATTTTCAACAGTTGAGGGCGTAGTAGAGGACGTTACGACGATCATCTTAAACTTGAAAAAGTTAGCTCTTAAAATCTACTCTGAAGAAGAGAAGACGTTGGAAATCGATGTACAGGGCGAAGGTATTGTCACAGCTGCTGATATTACTCACGATAGTGATGTTGAAATCTTAAATCCAGATTTATACATTGCGACGTTAGCAAAAGATGCGCATTTCCGCGTGCGTTTAACTGCAAAGCGTGGCCGTGGGTATACGCCAGCTGATGCAAATAAAAGCGAAGATCAACCAATAGGAGTTATTCCTATTGATTCTATTTATACTCCAGTATCACGTGTGACTTACCAAGTGGAAAAGACACGTGTCGGACAAGTGGCAAATTATGATAAGCTTACGCTTGATGTATGGACGGATGGAAGCATCGGGCCAAAAGAAGCTATCTCTTTAGGTGCCAAAATCTTAACTGAGCATTTAAATATCTTCGTTGGTTTAACTGATGAAGCACAAAATGCTGAGATTATGGTCGAGAAGGAAGAAGATCAAAAAGAAAAAGTTCTAGAAATGACTATTGAAGAACTTGATCTTTCTGTTCGTTCTTATAATTGCTTAAAACGTGCAGGAATTAATACTGTACAAGAGCTTGCGAACAAAACAGAAGAAGATATGATGAAAGTTCGTAACTTAGGACGTAAATCCTTAGAAGAAGTTAAGCATAAGCTTGAGGAATTAGGTTTAGGCTTACGTAAAGACGACTGAGGATTTAATCTCATCAACAAAGGAGGGAACTACGAATGGCATACAGAAAATTAGGCCGTACAAGTGCGCAACGTAAAGCTATGTTACGTGACTTAGCTACAGATTTAATTATCAACGAGCGCATCCAAACGACAGAAACTCGTGCAAAAGAACTTCGTTCTGTAGTGGAAAAAATGATCACTTTAGGTAAACGCGGAGATCTTCATGCTCGCCGTCAAGCTGCATCTTTCATCCGCAATGAAGTTGCTAATGCTGAGACTGGTCAAGATGCACTTCAAAAATTATTCGCTGATGTAGCTCCACGCTATGCTGAGCGTCAAGGCGGATACACTCGTATTGCAAAAATTGGTCCACGTCGCGGAGACGCAGCACCAATGGTAATTATCGAGTTAGTATAATGATAATTAAAAGGGCAGGACAGTTCTTTTCAAGTAACTGGTCATGGCCCTTTTTTTTTAAATATAGAAAATAGGCTAACTTGATGAAGTAATGAGAGAGGGTGCCTTGCATTGAAAAAAGAGAAACTTCGCACGCAAAATATATCATTTCAATATCCCGGGGCAACTTCTTATGCGCTAAAAGACGTATCATTCTCTTTATATGAGGGAGAATGGGTTTCTGTAATTGGACAAAATGGTTCAGGAAAGTCTACACTTGCAAAGCTATTAAATGGTTTATTTTTACCGGAATCAGGCACGATTGTTGTAAATGATACAATGACTTTATCTGAAGAAACGGTATGGGATATTCGAAAGAAAATAGGTATGGTATTTCAAAATCCAGATAATCAATTTGTTGGGACAACAGTGCAAGATGATGTTGTATTTGGTCTTGAAAATATCGGGATGCCTCGGGAACAGATGGTAGAACGGATGAATCAAGCGCTGCAGATGGTCCGAATGGAAGAGTTTCTTAATGAAGAGCCTCATTCGTTATCTGGTGGACAAAAGCAACGTGTTGCGATTGCAGGTGTGCTAGCATTGCAACCATCTATTTTAATATTGGATGAAGCAACATCGATGTTAGATCCACAAGGACGACGTGAAGTAATTGAAACGGTTAGGAAGCTTGTGGATACAAAAGGTATTACCGTGTTATCGATTACGCATGATTTGGAAGAAGCTGCACAATCAGACCGTGTTATCATTTTGAATCAGGGAGAAATATTAGAGGTAGGTACGCCAGAGCAAATTTTCAAGTCCTCTCATATGCTTAGGGAAATCGGATTAGATGTACCATTCTCAGTGAAAATAGCAGAATTATTAAAAAGAAATGAAATTCCACTGCAAAATACGCATCTTACAATGGAAAGCTTGGTGAACGAACTTTGGAGATTACATTCCAAACAGTAGAGCATCGTTATCAATATAAAACTCCATTTGAAAGACGCGCGCTTTATGATGTAAACGTGTCGTTTCCAAGTGGGGGGTATTATGCCATTATCGGTCATACTGGTTCCGGCAAATCGACGATGATTCAACATTTAAATGGTTTATTGCAGCCGACAAATGGCACGGTCCAAATTGGGGAGCATTTGATTTCCTCGCAAAAGAAAGAAAAGAAATTAAAGCCGCTACGAAAAAAAGTAGGGGTTGTCTTTCAATTTCCAGAGCATCAGTTATTTGAAGAAACAGTTGAGAAAGATATTTGTTTTGGACCCTCAAATTTCGGAGTATCGGAAGAAGAGGCAAGACAAAAGGCAAGGGATGCAATTGAGCTTGTAGGATTGGATCCAGAGCTATTAGCGCGTTCGCCGTTTGAGTTAAGTGGTGGACAAATGAGACGTGTTGCAATAGCAGGCGTACTTGCGATGGAACCGGAAGTGCTTGTATTAGATGAACCCACAGCAGGGCTTGATCCTAAAGGACAGCATGAGCTTATGGAAATGTTTTATAAGCTTCATAAGGAACAGGGGCTTACAGTAATCCTTGTTACCCATAATATGGAGGATGCTGCTAAATATGCGGATCAAATTGTGGTTATGCATAAAGGAACGGTCTTTTTGCAAGGAACAGCAGAGGAAGTATTTTCGCATGCAGATGAGTTAGAACAAATCGGCGTGGATCTTCCAATGTCTTTAAAGTATAAACGTGCAATTGAAGAGAAGTTTGGTATCTCCATTCCAAAGGCTACCTTATCTTTAGAGGATCTTACTCATGAAGTTGTACAGGTGTTACGAAAAGGTGGTCATGAATCATGCAGCAGTTGATTATTGGGAGATATATTCCAGGTAGGTCGCTCATTCATCAACTTGATCCACGTACGAAGCTGTTGATTGTCTTTTTATATGTATTTGTTGTCTTTTTAGCAAATAATGCGATTTCATATGGATTTTTATTTTTATATGCACTCATTGCTTTATTTTTTGCAAAAGTGCCGATTCGTTATGTACTTTCGGGCTTAAAACCAATCTTATGGATTTTTCTGTTTACCTTTTTTCTGCATATTTTTACAAACAAAGAAGGGGATGTACTGCTTCAGCTTGGTTGGTTTTCGATACATGAAAAGGGATTAGAGCAAGGGATATATATTTCTATACGCTTCTTTGTCATTATTTTAATGACGACATTATTAACGTTAACAACAACACCAATTGAAATTACTGATGGTATGGAAACATTGTTAAAGCCATTAAAGCGTATAAAGGTTCCTGTTCATGAAATCGCATTGATGATGTCTATTTCTCTTCGTTTTATCCCAACATTAATGGATGAGACGAGTAAAATTATGAAAGCACAAGCGTCCCGTGGTATTGATTTTTCTGGTGGGCCGATAAAGGACCGATTAAAGGCGGTTATTTCTTTGCTTGTACCGCTTTTTATTAGTGCCTTTAAGCGTGCTGAGGACTTAGCAATTGCAATGGAAGCGCGTGGGTATCAAAGTGGTGAGGGACGTTCTAAATTTAGGCAGCTACGCTGGAAAACAAGCGATACGTTAACGATAGTAAGTTTACTTTGTTTAGCATGTATTCTAGCATGGGTGCGATCGTAATGGAGAATAGAGAAATGGAAAGAATAAAATGTACAGTTGCATATGATGGCATCAATTTTTGCGGTTATCAAATTCAACCGCAGCATCGTACTGTTCAACAAGAAATAGAGAAAGCTCTGCAAAAATTGCATAAAGGAGAGCTTGTTCGTGTTCAGGCATCAGGACGAACAGATTCTACTGTTCATGCAAGAGGACAGGTTATTCATTTTGACACACCGTTGTCTCTTGAAGAATGGCAATGGATGAATGCCCTAAATACGATGCTGCCGGACGATATAGTTGTCAGGCAAGTAGAGAAAAAAACAGAAGATTTTCATGCACGCTATGGTGTTGAGAGAAAAGAATATCGCTACCGTGTATTATTATCTAAAAATGCTGATGTATTCCGTAGAAATTACGTATACCAGTATCCATATCCGCTTGAGATAGAATCTATAAGAAAAGCAATTCCTTATTTTATTGGAACGCATGATTTCACTTCGTTTTGTTCGGCAAAAACTGACAAAAAGGATAAAGTGCGAACAATTTACGAAATAGATTTAATGGAACAAGATGATGAGTTGATTTTTCGTTTTGTAGGTAATGGATTTTTATATAATATGGTTCGAATTATTGTTGGTACACTACTTAGCGTAGGACAAGGAAAGATGGTTCCTGACAGCATTCCAGAGATTTTAAAAAAACAAGATCGTCGTTTTGCTGGGAAGATGGTGCCAGGGCACGGGCTTTATTTATGGCAGGTAAACTATAACAACTAATCCTGGTGTAACATTTGCTTGACATTAGAAACTCAAAAGGATATCATAACATATGGTATTGTTTCTAAAACCACGATTAGCCCCGGAAGGAAATCGTGTTTAAGATAAACAATAGATTTTTTCTATGGAAAAGATAACGAGGAGGGAAACACATGCGTACGACTTTTATGGCAAAAGCTAACGAAGTTGAGCGTAAATGGTATGTGGTTGACGCTGAAGGTCAAACTTTAGGTCGCCTTGCTAGTGAAGTAGCATCCATTTTACGTGGTAAAAACAAACCAACATTTACACCACACGTTGACACGGGTGATCATGTAATTATTATTAACGCTGAGAAAATTCATTTAACAGGTAATAAATTAAACGATAAAATTTACTACCGTCACACTAACCACCCAGGTGGACTTAAACAAAGAACAGCTCTAGAAATGCGTACAAACTACCCTGTACAAATGTTAGAGCTTGCAATTAAAGGCATGCTTCCAAAAGGACGTTTAGGACGTCAAGTGTCTAAAAAATTAAATGTGTATGCTGGAGCTGAGCATCCACACCAAGCACAAAAACCAGAAGTTTACGAACTTCGCGGATAATTAATTAAAGGAGGGCTTACATTGGCACAGGTACAATACTATGGTACTGGACGTCGTAAGAGTTCAGTAGCACGCGTACGCCTAGTTCCAGGCGAAGGACGCGTTATCATTAACGGTCGTGATTTTGAAAACTATATCCCATTTGCTGCATTACGTGAAGTAGTGAAACAACCTCTAGTTGCAACAGAAACTTTAGGTAACTACGATGTACTTGTAAACGTAAATGGTGGTGGATACACTGGTCAAGCTGGTGCTATTCGTCACGGTATCTCTCGCGCTTTATTAAAAGCTGACCCAGAATACCGTCTAACATTAAAACGTGCAGGTCTATTAACTCGTGACGCACGTATGAAAGAGCGTAAAAAATACGGTCTTAAAGGCGCACGTCGTGCACCTCAGTTCTCAAAACGTTAATTTTTGCGAACTTCAAACCCCAGTCTATTGGCTGGGGTTTTTTATTATTTCAACCGGTAAGACCCCCTTCTCTAAACGAAGTGAAGGTAAGGGGAGTTTAATATGCCTAATGGAACTATATAAAGTGAAACTTCCATCCATCGTGAGCTTACGGGATAAATTCATTTTGATTTTTCACCATATAAATCACTGCTATGAAGAACAAAAGGTAACCTGCACTCGTATGTTCTTTTTGTTTAAACTTGGTTGGCATGGGGCAGAGAAAGGTTTTATATTGTTTTTTATTTATATAATTATCCTCAATTATTTTTAGTCCCCTTATTATTGCTTGGAATATTTTAGTGCTGCCTTCTTACGTATGCTTCATCTTTAGAAGTTTAGACTAATACGTATTAGGGAGGTTTATAAGTACTATGAATGTCATTGTTAGCTTACAAGAAAAACAAAAAGAAAAGCAGTTGAAATATGAACGGAAGATGCTTCGCGAACTATCATTAAAAACATTAAGATCTAATATTCGTGCTGCCTTCGATATGAAAGAGCTGCACAGGCAGTACGAGGATTATTGTATTGAACTTGGAATTGAATCGTACTTATTAGGAGCAAGATATAGCAAATTTGGCTATTATGGTGAATCTTTTTTTGATGTGAAATATAGAGCTTTAGAAGAGGAGCAGCAATTAACAGAAATGTTGTTTCAATTTTTAACAAGCATGACCATGCGAGAGATAGAATCAAACGATAAGGAGTTGCTGTATGAGTCCTGTGAACAGTTTATTAGTTCATGGTGGCGCGAAGGGTATGAAAAGGGTGAAAGAAGATATCGTTTAAAGCTGCATTAAGAGAAGCATAAACTTTCCTCTTGTCCCATATAAGTAATTAGAGGGACTAGCTGGAGGAGGAAAGGTATGAAGAGAATTCGAATTATCTCTTTTATGCTTGCTGCGGTTGTACTGTTTTTCTTGGTAAAACAAGAATTTCAAATTACAAAATCGTGGAGAGCTTGGAATTTACCCTTATCTGGAAAAGTAATTGTACTAGATGCCGGACATGGTGGACCAGATGGAGGGGCGGTTGGTGGTAAAGATATTGTAGAAAAAGACATTACGCTTGAAATTACAAAAATGGTACAAGACTATTTGCAAGAACAAGGTGCTTTAGTTATTTTAACGCGAGAGGGAGATTATGATCTAGCTGATAAAGACACAAAGTCATATAGTAGGCGCAAAGCAGAAGATCTCAAAAAACGTGTAGAGATTATTAATAAGCCGGATGTAGACTTTTTTGTGAGTGTTCACTTAAATGCTTTGCCTAGCAGTAGTTCGAAGGGAGCACAAACGTTTTATTATCGCTCTTTAATTGAAAATGAGCGTGCAGCAAAGTTTATACAGGCTGAATTGCGAACTAGCCTAGAAAATACGAACCGCTCAGCTAAAACAATCTCCCGTGTTTATTTACTTAAGTATGCAAAAACACCAGGTGCTTTAGTTGAGGCTGGTTTTTTATCGAATGTAAATGAACGATATATGTTAAATTCAGAGAAGTATCAGCAAAAGGTTGCAGCTGCGATATACCGGGGAATACTACGTTATTTTACGGAAAAAGGAAATCCTCCTGAGTAAGGAGGGTTTTTTGAGTTCCTCTCGTTAACGAAGTTTTCGGAAAATATGTTATACTGGAAATGTAAACGCATTTATTTTGGAAATGAAAATAAATAAACCCAATTTATTTAACATGACTTTATTTTTCATACAGGGGGCTGGGCCGATTATGGTAACGAAAGAGCAAGTAGTGGAGGCGCTTGAAGGGATTAATGATCCATTTCTACATAAAACATTAAAAGAAACAAATGCAATTAAAGAGGTAAATATAAAGCCTGAGAAAGAGCATGTCAGTGTTAAAATTGCAATTGTAAAAACAGGGACTGCCGAACAAATGCAATTGCAGGCTACTATTGTGAAGCTTGTGAAAGAACTTGGAGCAGCAACGGTTGGTTTGCGTTTCGCTGAATTTACAGAGGAAGAGCTAGCGCAGTTTGCGCCGCCGCAAGAAGAGAAAGAAAGTCAATCTTTATTATCAGAGCATTCTAAAACAACATTTTTAGCAGTTGCAAGTGGAAAAGGCGGAGTTGGTAAATCAACTGTTTCTGTAAACCTTGCGATTTCATTAGCTCGTTTAGGAAAGAAAGTTGGTATTATTGACGCTGACATATATGGCTTTAGTGTGCCTGATATGATGGGAATCGAAAAACGTCCAATCGTAAGGAGCGATAAAATTATTCCAGTGGAGCGCTTAGGGGTAAAAGTAATTTCAATGGGCTTCTTTGTAGAAGACAATGCTCCTGTTATTTGGAGAGGGCCAATGCTTGGTAAAATGTTAAATCACTTTTTTACAGAGGTGGAATGGGGCGATTTAGACTATTTAGTATTAGACTTGCCACCAGGTACAGGGGATGTGGCTTTAGATGTTCACTCAATGCTACCATCTTGTAAAGAAATTATTGTAACAACGCCTCATCCAACAGCGGCATTTGTTGCAGCTCGTGCAGGCGCTATGGCACTTCGTACTGAACATAGTATTCTTGGGGTTGTTGAAAATATGGCTTACTTCGAGAGTAAAGTAACCGGTGAGAAAGAGTATGTGTTTGGAAAAGGCGGAGGAGATAAGTTAGCCGCAGAATTACAAACAGATGTATTAGGACGAATTCCACTTCAGCAACCAGATTGGAATAAAGAAGATTTTGCGCCATCGGTATACGAGGATACACATAAAACGGGTGTCATCTATCGGACGATAGCTGAGCAAGTTATTGATAGAACATCAGTTAAACAAAAATAAATTTATGCAAGTAGAAAAATTCCCCATCCTGTATGTGGTGATGGGGAGTTTCCTATGTGCAAGGAGTTGTTTTATTTTTGTTCTTTGCTTCCGCCTTTTGAACCGCCTTCTCCGCCAGATTCTTTTTTTTCAGAGCCGCCGCTCTTTTCGGCTTTTTCAATACCTTTGCTAATGATATCAATTATCTTAGTTTGGAAGAGTGGACTTTCAGCGGATTCTGTTAATACTTGTTGTAAATATTGACGATACTCTTTGCTTTTCATTGTTTGTAGCATCATCTTCTCTACTTCGGGATTTTTCATAATTTCTATAACGCCTGCTTGATATTCAGGGTCTTTTAATAGAGTTTTCATTAAGGCTGTTTGTTCTTTACTGATACTTTTTGCGAATTTCGCTGAAAACTCTGGGTCTTTAAATAGTTTTTCCCAAAGCTGCTGCCCTTTTTCGGATACCATCGCATCTTCAATCGTTTTTTTGACCACAGTTTCATCCAATATAAGTGCTTGTTTCATTTTCTCATCTGTTAATACATCTTGAATTGCTTTCTTTCCTTGATCGGTTTTTAAAATATCGACAATCATTTTTTTTGTTTGATCGTAATCTAATTCAGATTTCGCTTCTTTTCCTTGTGCACATGCGACAAGTACAGTAAAAAGAAGTGAAGAAACTAAGACGAGCAGCATCCGTTTCATTAGCTGGAGCTCCTTTCAACACAGTTCTCTTTTTTAATATAAATATCTTAGAGGAATTTATACATGTTCATGGCTAGCTTTTTGAAATTGTCATTGATACAATTTAAGTAGAAATATATCAATAATGGGGGATGTGTTGTGAATAGCCGAAAATGGGTACGACTATTTTTAACGACGTTGCTACTTGGGGGGATTAGTACAATCCTTATTGGTTTTATTTTAGGATGGGACAAGTACGCTAAATTTTTTCAAAATTTTGACGGTAAAGAGATTCTAATAATTTCTTTTTGGTTACTTGGCGTTGGTTTTATTTTTAGTGTAATTAGTCAAATGGGCTTTTTTGCGTATTTAACAGTTCATCGTTTTGGGCTAGGAATGTTCCGATCGTCTGCTCTTTGGAACGCAGTTCAGCTCTTTTTCATTGCATTTGTACTTTTTGATTTTGTTTATTTAAGATCGGTACTCGTTGCAAATGGAGATGTTTCGTTTGGGAATAATATTCTTGTAGCAGGAATGTTGTTTTTATTTGGAGCACTTGTAGCCTATATAAAGAGTAAAGAGACGAATAAAAAAGCGTTTATACCGGCTTTGTTCTTTATGGTTGTCGTAACAATCCTTGAATGGGTACCGGCGCTTCGGATTAATGATACTGATTGGTTATATTTGATGGTTATACCACTTTTATTGTGTAATGCATATCAGTTACTCATATTACATCGTTTAATAGGACAAAGAAGTAAGTCAGTTAGTTAATTAACAATATACGAGTGAAAAAGGATACAGCACCTTTCGTATGGGGTGCTGTATCCTTTTTAGTATGGGGATTTTTATCCTGCTATTTGCGGACAGTAACATTTCTACCTTAAAATTCAGCGGAATTAAAGAGGTTAGGTGCAAGATGAACGGTCCATAAAAGCCCGATTGGTGAGGGCTAATAATCAGTGGAGAGAATCCCCACTGATTAAAGTTTTACTTTATGTCATTACTTCTTGCACTTGTGTTAGAAATAAGCTGTGATACAGATACTTGCTCATAGCCATCGCTTTTTAATTTCTGCAGGAGCAGCGGTAGAGATTTATTTGTTTGAAGTGCCGAATCGGAAGCGTGTAATAAAACGATGTCTCCACCTCGTAAATTGTTAGCGACTGTTGATACAATTTTATTTACACCAGGGTTTTTCCAGTCGTTTGAATTATTACTCCAGTGTACAACAGTATATCCAAGAGACTCTGCTACTTTGAGAACTGTTTTATTAAATTCCCCACTAGGAGGCCGCAAGAGCTTGACTTGTTTTATGCCAAGCTTTGTAAATACATCTTGCGAACGTAAAAGGTCTCTTCGCATTTCGTTCGCTTCCAAAGAAGTATAAGATGTATAGTTATATCCCATACTGCCAATTTCGTGACCATCCTGTATAATCCGTTCGACAATATCGGGGTGCCTTTCTGCCCATGCTGCAGAAAGGAAGAAAGTCGCATTTTTAATTTCTCTTTCTTTTAAAGTATCAAGAATAGGAACTGCTTTTTTATCTCCCCAGCTAATATCGAATGTTAACGCAACTTGTTTTTTTGCGGTATCGCCTTTGTAAATGACTTTTGGACCAGTTGCAGTTGAAAAAGCCGATTGATGAGAATATGTCTTTAAAAAAAGAAGCCACGCTGTAAATAAGGACAGTATGATAATTAAACTAATGTGCTTAAATTTACGTTTACTTGTTATAAAAAAGAAAAACATAATACTCCGCCCCTTTGTCCAATCCTTTTCAGTTACTTATATGCTCAAAAAGTTGAAAAGAGAACTGAACGATTAATATCGTAGGAAATGGATATAATGGACAATATAGTATGAATTGTAATTTTGGTGGTGATGCATTCGTCATTAGAGTTGATGAATATATTACGCTATTTTGTGTATATATATGTTTTGATTTTCTAACATATAAGTCGCTGCTAGGAAGAACAAAGGGTGACCTGCACTCGTTTCACTCTTTGTTTTAACTTGGCATAGGGCGCGGGAAGAGGGTCTGATCGCTTCTATGCATGACCGGATGTTCTCTCCCACCTAAAGATTAGGGTTTATGTTGGTTTTTCAATTTGTATTTATATAGGCATATGAGTAATTGTTGAGGTGATAGTTTGCTTGGGATTATGATTACAAAAGAAGAACAGAAAGAAATAGAATATGTATTGAAGAGAGAGCTGGATGAGCTTTTATTTGATTTTGCAGACGAGCGAATACATGATGTCGTAAAAAAGACAATGGAAGAACGATATAAAATTCTTTTTTGTTTATTTAGAAGAGTAGCAAATGCAGAAGAATGCATCCGTTATGTAAGAAAAAGAATTTTTTATTAAAAAGTGTTGACTCAAGTAGTTGATATATGATAAATTAATAACCGTCGCTGATGCGGAACAGCAGAAAKCGAAAAAAGAAATTAAAAAACTTAGTTGACATCAAAAAACGAAGATGTTAACATAAGGAAGTCGCAAATGAGCGACAAACAAGTTCTTTGAAAACTGAACGAAACAAACAACGTGAAACGTCAATTTTTATTTTAGATGCTAGACAAACTAACTTTATTGGAGAGTTTGATCCTGGCTCAGGATGAACGCTGGCGGCGTGCCTAATACATGCAAGTCGAGCGGATTTCAT
>NZ_JBFTMC010000013.1:0-65378 GCF_056396765.1 Bacillus sp. 05T22 | reverse complement strand
GTGTTGGAATATTGCGTAATACAGATTTTACTTCGTTTTTCGACAAAAAATTTGGTATAGTAAGATTAGGTTGCTGTTCTAGATTTTGGGCAACTTTACCACTAATAGTCTTAATTGCCTCATGCTTATCTATTTTAACAATGATGTCTTGACCATATATTTTGTTATTTTTATATGTTTGGGAAAGACGTACTTCGGCTTGATTTTCTTTTGCCTTTTTGTTTGTAGGTTGAAAATCAACATTTTTTCAGTGGTAACTTGTTTTTGTTACGCGTTAACCTCTTGTACTTCAACTTTTAAGTATTTTTAGCGATATTTCCCACTGTGACGTTTTGTGGTTCAGTTTATGTACTAATTATGAAACTAGGTTGAGCAACTTCAACGTTCGCTTCACTTTTATCAATTTCTGGGGCACGAGAATTGCTTCCATTGATAAAGGATAGAGTAGACCAAAAACAAGGAATACACTAGCAACTTTTCTATCATTCATCTCTAACACTACGAGTATTGTATTTGTATAAGATGATTTACAAGAAAGGTTTGCTAAATGATACATATTATGCAATGTTTCATGTCAAAAATTGTCAAAAACCGGTATTGTAGTGGTATGACAACTTCGGAAGTTAGATTTCTGTAATGGGATGGTGAACAATTATGCACGCAGCAAAGCTGGGAGCGGAAATAAAGAAAATTAGAATGTTAAGAGGTTTAACACAAAAACAGTTATCTGATAATATATGTCATCAATCAGAAGTGAGCAGAATTGAAGCAGGTTCAGTATATCCAAGTATGGATATACTCCAAGGAATTGCAGCAAAGCTAAGAGTTCCCATCATTCATTTTTATGAAGTGCTCATTTATTCTGATATTGAAAGAAAGAAACAGTTTAAAGATCATATTATAGTACTTTGCAAACAAAAGAAGTATAAAGAAATTTATAATAAAACCTGGGAGGAGCTCAAAAAAGATGAGTATCATCCAGAATTTCAACAATTTCTTCAATGGCAGTATTATTTAGCAGCATATATGTTAAAAAAGATAAATTATGAATATTGTATTTTAGAACTAAAAAAATTACTCAATCAAGAATTAGCAGGAATTGATGTATTTCAAAATTTATATATAGAAAATGCTATAGCAAACATTTATGCAGAAAATGGATATTTCAAAAAAAGTATTGAGTTGTTTGAAGGTATTTTAAAACAATTGGAATCTCTACATAGCAATGAAGAATTTGCTGTGAAGGTTAGATATAACCATGCAAAAGCACTGTATTTAGATGAGCGGTATGAAGAGGCGCTTTACCAGGTTATAAAGGCAATTAAAATCTCTTGCCGTATTAATAGCATGTCATTTATTGGACAATTGCAATATCAAAAAGGTGAATGTCTTGAAAGGTTAGGAAATGCACAGGAAGACATTCAGGAAGCTTATGAAAAAGCGCTGTTCTTCTTTGATTTATTAGAACTGCATGAGTATAAAGATACACTTTTAAAAAAATTAAAGTAATGCTTTTCTCGGTAAGAGGCTTATTAATAGGGATAAAAATGAGTGTTTTATAAAAGTAGATAGAATTAAGGTATGGATATTAATGGATATGCATAATTGCATATAGAATGGATAAATTTTCATGATATATTGAAAGAAAAGCATGTAGGTGATGGAATATGAAAAAGCTACTTATCGGTAGTATGTTGACGTTAGCGATGGTATGGGGTATTTCTTTTGGAGATAAATTAGTAGAGGAAAGTCATACAATAACTCATAATGATCAAGAAGTACAGTTAGCTTCTGATTTGCCATTTGAATACTAAGATGAAAATAAAGAACCCAGGGTATGGGTTCTTTATTTTTTATTAAGTAAATGTTTATGTTAAGGAGCCGCTTCTGTAATAAATTAATAAGCTTGCTAACTAAAAAACGTGAATCTGGTCACAATTTTGCTTATATAAAAATGACCATTGTTCATGCGTTTCAACGCCCTTAGCAAAATACTATATTTTAATAATATCACCCCGAAGAGAATGGCATCATGAAAAAACGTTACAATTACCATTGTAACGCTGCACCGCTTATTCGTCTCACTCCTCTTATAGAAGCGAGCTCATCTAATAATTGAAAAAGAGCTAAATCTTTTTGCTTGCTCTCAATCATAATATCGAAATCTTGATTTAGTTCTCTCGTGACGTGTAAAAAGGGTTTTATAAATGTAGCATCAATATAATTAGCGTGGGCCCTGAATTCCTTCTCCGATTTTGGTGAAGAAATATGAATCTTAGGGATGGTATTTGTATGATTCCATGTTTCGAAAATAGCAGGTAGTAGGTCCTCTAACGGTTCATCACAAAGATTTGCCATGTGATGATGATAATCAAATACAAAAGGGATTCTTTCTTGCTCACAAACAGCTAATGTTTCAGAAGCTGTATATGTTTTATCATCATTTTCAAGTGTCATTTGCTGCTTGATATGAGGGGGGAGTTTTTTTAAGTTTTCATGAAAGCGCAGTAAAGCTTTCTCTTTGTTGCCATATGCACCCCCAATATGGATATTAATGTAGGAAGAGTCTGCTAATCCCATTGCATCTAATACGTTATAGTGATACGTCATATCTAGGATCGCATTGTCTGTAATATGAGGTTTTTCACTTGTAAATAATGTGAACTGATTTGGATGAAAGCTGACTCGTAAGTTATGCTCTCGAATTAATTTCCCCATCTTACGCCAAAAGGGTGTAAATATATCGATATAATCAAAATCAACTTCAGGATGGGTTGCGAGTGGGACGATAGAAGATGATAATCGGTATAATGGAATTTCATGTGCGATATTGTAATGCAGGATACGTAATGTATGCATAAGGTTTTGCATTGTAATATTATATAATTTTTCTTCTCGTTCCTGTTTACCAAGCTTTTTCCACGTTGTAAATGTCATTGTTTTAGCAGGGGAGCAGTCCCACAAAGCGACTGCATGTGAGACATACCCAAAGCGCATAATCATCTGTCCTACCCCCGTTATTTATTATTTAATTATAAAAGTTTCATTTCATAAGAAAAACGCTAGTAACGTCCCAATCCATTCTTTTCCTTTATCGACAAGGGAGAGAGAGGAAACATCTTTCCAAGTAAGCAATGTAGATCCCTCTATATCTTTGCTAATGTGCACCTTAATTTCTTGTATAAAAGCCCGATCATATAGGAGACAATTTATTTCATGATTGATGTATATACTTCTCATATCAAAATTAGCTGTTCCGATATCACAAATATGATTATCTACCATAATAATTTTCGCGTGAAAAAATCCTTGTTGAAATTCATAAATATTACACCCTGCCCTCATCAATTTCCGGCAGTATGGTAATTTAGCTTCGCGAACGAGTGGGTGATCTGCTTTTTTAGGAACGAGAATCGTAATGCGAACACCTCGTTTTTTTGCTTGTAATAATGCATTCATTACTATTTTTCCCGGAATGAAATAGGGTGTCCCAATATATAATTCCTCTTTTGCACTTTCAATAAGTGATACAAATGTTTCCTGTAAATAGGCACCGTCTGTTGGGATAAAGCGGTGTAGCATAGGTCCTGGCATCTGTTTAGGAAAAAATGATGCTTCTTCTAATAAATCTTCATTTGTATCATCGCGCCAATCGTGCAAAAATTGTTTTTGTAAATCTTGTACGCCTTCGCCAGTCAGGCGTAAATGATAATCACGCCAAAGGCCCAATTCAGGATCATGCCCTAAATATTCTTCTCCAATGTTGAAACCTCCAATATAACCAATTTTCCCATCGATAATCGTAATTTTTCTATGATTTCTTTGGTTTGCAGAAAAAAAGAGAAAAGGGATCTTGATTTTATGACAATATGAAAAAGATACACCATGTTGCCTGAGTGAGCGAATGGCTTCATCTGATAAATGATGGCTTCCTATACGATCGAGAAGGAGACGTACTTCTATACCTTGTTTGGCTTTTTCAGTGAGAAGCCGTAAAAAGGTTTGACTAATTTCATCATTTTTGACAATGAAAAATAAAATATGTATATGATGCTTTGCCCCTTTTATATCCAGAAATAAATCATTGTATAAATTTGTTCCCCATGTATACAATTTAAAATTGCTACGTCGTAAGGGAAAAGGGCGGGACTTTATTTTTTTTAAATGATGTTTTCTTCCAAGTAAAAAGTCGAGTGAGACCCATATGACTAAGCATATTAGTAAGAGAGATAAAAAGACCATTATCAAATTACCTCCTGAGAATTCATTCTTATAGTTTCACCTAAATAAACAGCTTTATGAAAAAATGTTGTGTTGTATAACAAAAAACTGTTGACTGAATGCTCACTCATTATATAATGGGGATAGGAGATATAATTCAGAAAATTATTTATTTTCGAAGATTCTAAAAGAAAGAGGGCTTACAAAGAGAGGGGTATCATAAAAATGAATAGTTTACTGATCATTAATTGGCTGGCTGCCATTGCTGTTATTGCTTATGCTGGATATTTGTTTGTATATTTGATACGAACAAGGATGGCCTACATACAATTAGGAAAAAAAGTAGAATTTGATCGCCGCTTTAAAGAGAGGTGGGATATTCTTAAGGTTAACGTTTTCGGTCAAAAAAAATTGCTGAAAGATAAAAAAAGCGGTATCATGCACGTTATGTTTTTTTACGGATTTATTCTTGTCCAATTTGGAGCAATTGACTTCGTTTGGAAAGGATTAGCACCAGGATCACATCTTCCACTTGGACCACTATACCCTGCATTTACATTCTTCCAGGAAATTATCACACTTATGATTTTAATCGCAGTTTTTTGGGCTTTTCATAGAAGATACGTTGAAAAACTTGTTCGTTTAAAACGTAATTTTAAATCAGGCCTTGTTCTTATTTTTATCGGAGGCTTAATGCTTTCTGTACTACTTGGTAACGGAATGGGCATTATATGGCACGGCGAAGAGCTTTCGTGGAGCGAACCAATCGCTTCTGGAATCGCTTACGTTTTCTCAGGAATAAATGAAACCGCAGCCATTTCTGTGTTCTATTTCTCTTGGTGGGTGCATCTACTTATTTTGTTAACGTTTTTAGTTTATGTACCACAATCAAAACACGCACATTTAATTGCCGGACCTGCTAATGTATTCTTTACTCGCCTTTCTAATCCAGGGAAACTTGAAAAAATTAATTTTGAAGATGAGACACAAGAAACATTCGGCGTTGGGAAAATTGAGGATTTCAAACAGACGCAGCTTATTGATTTATACGCTTGTGTAGAGTGCGGGCGCTGTACAAATATGTGCCCGGCAACAGGAACGGGCAAAATGTTGTCACCAATGGATTTAATTTTAAAACTTCGCGATCACTTAACGGATAAGGGGGCAGCGGTAACATCACGGGCCCCATGGGTTCCGGCGGTTGCGTTTAACAATACACAAGGAAATCAGTTAGCGATGATGGCAGCGGGGCAAGGGCAACAAGAATCGGCTGCTACAGCACTTGCTTATGATCCAAGTTTAATCGGAGACGTCATTACAGAAGAAGAGATTTGGGCATGTACAACGTGCCGCAATTGTGAAGATCAATGTCCAGTTATGAATGAACACGTTGACAAAGTTATTGATTTACGTCGTTATCTCGTTTTAACAGAAGGAAAAATGGATCCAGAAGCGCAGCGTGCGATGACAAATATTGAGCGCCAAGGGAATCCGTGGGGGCTGAACCGTAAAGAGCGTGAAACGTGGCGCCAAGGCGATGATGAAGTAACCGTTCCAACAGTGAAAGAGAAAACAAAGACTGGCGAAGAGTTCGAATATTTATTCTGGGTAGGCTCAATGGGATCTTATGATAACCGCAGTCAGAAAATTGCAATATCATTTGCGAAGCTGATGAATAAAGCGGGCATTTCCTTTGCGATTCTTGGTAATAAAGAAAAGAACTCGGGAGATACGCCGCGCCGCCTTGGAAACGAATTTGTATTCCAAGAGATGGCCACAAAGAACATTGAAGAATTTGAAAAAGCAGGCGTGAAGAAAATCGTTACGATTGATCCGCATGCCTATAACACATTTAAAAATGAGTATCCAGACTTTGGCCTACAAGCAGAAGTCTATCACCATACAGAATTATTAGCACAGTGGGTGAAAGAAGGGCGATTAGAGCCGGTTCACCGTATTGAAGAGACAATTACGTATCATGACTCCTGTTATTTAGGAAGATACAACGAAGTATATGAAGCACCGCGCAGTATTTTAAAAGCAATTCCAGGTGTGAAAGTTGTTGAAATGGAGCGTAATCGTGAAACAGGCATGTGCTGCGGCGCAGGCGGCGGACTTATGTGGATGGAAGAAACAACAGGTTCGCGCATTAACGTTGCACGTACAGAGCAAGCACTTGCTGTGAAACCGTCAATCATTGGTACGGGATGCCCGTACTGCCTAACGATGATTAGTGACGGTACGAAAGCAAAAGAAGTAGAAGAGCAAGTTCAGACACTTGATGTAACAGAGATTTTAGAACGCTCTGTAATTGGGTTTAAAAAAGAAGTTATGTAATACGTAAGAATCCATACAACTTTAGAAAGAGGTGCAAGATTTGCACCTCTTCTCAGCGTAGGAGTATCGAGCGGGCGCTCAGCGCCGAAAAAAAGAAATGGGGGAAATAAACGTGGTAAGAACAGTTATTTTAAGTGCTGCAAGAACACCGGTTGGAAAGTTTGGGGGATCTTTAAAGGATGTAAAAGCAACGGAACTTGGAGGAATTGCGATTAAAGCTGCGCTTGAGCGAGCGGATGTTGCTGCAAATGATGTTGAAGAAGTTATATTCGGAGCGGTGATTCAAGGAGGGCAGGGGCAAATTCCTTCGCGCCAAGCGGCGAGAGAAGCTGGACTTCCTTGGGAAACTCGTACAGAAACAGTGAATAAAGTTTGTGCATCTGGTCTTCGTGCTGTAACAATGGCTGATCAAATTATTCGTACTGGAGATCAAACGCTTATTGTAGCAGGCGGAATGGAATCGATGAGCAATAGTCCTTATATTTTACAAGGTGCACGATGGGGATACCGGATGGGACATAATCAAGTTGCCGATCTAAATGTAGTAGATGGCTTAACGTGTTCATTTTCTGGCGTACATATGGGTGTGTATGGCGGAGAAGTCGCGAAGGAGGACGGAATCTCTCGCGAAGTGCAAGATGAATGGGCATATCGCAGTCATCAGCGTGCAGTTTCTGCGCAGAAGGAAGGTCGATTTGAAGAGGAAATCGTACCAGTCTCTGTACCGCAGCGAAAAGGTGAGCCGATTGTTGTTACAAAAGATGAAGCGCCGCGCGAAGATACAACAGTTGAAAAGCTAGCAAAGCTAAAGCCTGTATTTGATAAAACAGCGGCAGTAACGGCTGGAAATGCACCAGGGTTAAATGATGGCGGCGCGGCGCTTGTATTAATGAGCGAGGACAGAGCGCAGCAAGAAGGAAGAAAACCGTTAGCGACGATTTTAGCACATACAGCAATTGCGGTAGAAGCGAAAGATTTCCCAAGAACGCCAGGCTATGCGATTAATGAGCTTTTGAAGAAAACAGGTAAGACAGTGGATGAGATTGACTTATTTGAGATTAACGAAGCCTTTGCAGCAGTTGCAATTGCGAGTGCAAATATTGCAGGAATTGATCCGGAAAAAATTAACGTAAACGGTGGCGCGGTTGCGATGGGACATCCAATTGGGGCAAGCGGGGCACGGATTATTGTAACGCTTATTCATGCACTGAAGCAGCGCGGCGGCATTGGAATTGCATCGATTTGCAGCGGCGGTGGTCAAGGCGACGCGATTATGATTGAAGTTCATTAATAAAAAGGGGGAGAAAAAATGAGTGTACAAAAAATTGTTGTAATCGGTGCGGGGCAAATGGGTTCAGGTATTGCACAAGTATGTGCGATGGCAGGATATGACGTATATATGCAGGATTTGAAACAAGAGCAATTAGATCGGGGATTATCCATTATTACAAAAAACTTAGCACGCCAAGTAGAAAAAGGACGCATGGATGAAGAGTCAAAGGAAGCAACTTTAAATCGTCTTACAGCGACGCTTGAATTAAATTGTGTAAAAGAAGCAGATCTTGTTATTGAGGCAGCCGTTGAGAAAATGGATATTAAAAAGAAAATTTTCGCGAATTTAGATGAAATTGCACCAGAACATGCGATTTTGGCGACAAATACATCGTCTTTACCAATTACAGAAATTGCAGCGGTAACGAAAAGACCAGAGAAAGTAATTGGGATGCACTTTATGAATCCAGTTCCGGTTATGAAGCTTGTTGAAATCATTCGGGGTCTTGCAACAGATGATGCAGTATACGAAACAATCGAAGACATTACAAAGAAAATCGGAAAAGTACCAGTTGAAGTAAATGATTTCCCTGGATTTGTTTCCAACCGTATTTTATTACCGATGATTAATGAAGCGATTTATACGCTATATGAAGGCGTCGCAACAAAAGAAGCAATTGATGAAGTGATGAAGCTCGGTATGAATCATCCAATGGGGCCATTAACATTAGCAGATTTTATTGGTCTAGATACGTGTTTGTACATTATGGAGGTTCTGCATGAAGGACTAGGAGATAGTAAGTATCGCCCATGTCCGTTATTACGTAAATATGTGAATGCTGGTTGGTTAGGTCGAAAAACAGGTCGTGGTTTCTACGTATACGAATAGAAAGCAAGGGTAGGTCTCCCTCTTTTTTACAAAGTAGTGGTCTTACCAGGTGGTTGAAAAAAGATATATCGCAAATGGGGGCGGGGCATATGAATTTTCGTTTTACAGAAGAGCAGCAGATGATGAGGAAAATGGTTCGAGATTTTGCACAAAAGGAAATCGCTCCCTTTGTTCCAGAGATGGAACAAGGGGTGTTTCCTAGAGAGATTTTGAAGAAAATGGGTGAGCTTGGACTTATGGGGATTCCAGCACCAGCAAAATATGGCGGTGCGGAAATGGATTTCATTTCTTACATTTTAGCTATTGAGGAATTATCAAAGGTGAGCGCGACAATTGGTGTTATTTTGGCGGTACACACATCGGTTGGAACAAACCCAATTTTATATTTTGGAACAGAAGAACAAAAGCAAAAATATGTTTCTAAACTAGCGACGGGTGAATATTTAGGTGCATTTGCTTTAACTGAGCCAAATGCGGGATCAGATGCAGGTAGCTTAAAATCAAGAGCCGTAAAGCAAGGTGATCACTATGTCATTAACGGTTCAAAAGTATTTATTACAAACGGTGGCGAGGCGGATACATATATCGTGTTTGCTTCTACGAATCCAGATGCAGGGAAGAGCGGAATTTCTGCGTTTATTGTAGAGAAAGATACACCAGGCTTAATCGTTGGAAAAGACGAACATAAGATGGGACTGCTTGGTTCTCGTACAGTGCAATTAACATTTGAAGATATGAAAGTACCAGTAGAAAACTTGCTTGGTGAAGAAGGACAAGGTTTTAAAGTAGCGATGGCGAATTTAGATGTTGGTCGCATTGGTATTGGAGCACAGGCACTTGGCATCGCCGAGGCAGCGCTAGCATGTGCAGTGGATTATGCGAAGGAGCGTCAGCAATTTGGAAAGCCAATTGCCGCGCAGCAAGGACTGGGCTTTAAACTGGCGGATATGGCTACGAGCGTAGAAGCTTCGAGGCTACTTGTATATAGAGCGGCATCGCTTAGGGCACAGGGACTTCCTTGCGGGAAGGAAGCATCTATCGCAAAGCTATTTGCTTCGAAAACAGCGGTGGATGTCGCAATTGAAGCGGTACAAGTATTTGGCGGTTACGGCTATACGAAAGATTATCCAGTTGAGCGATTTTTCCGTGATGCAAAAATTTGTGAGATTTATGAAGGAACGAGTGAAATACAGCGGCTTGTTATTAGCCGAGCGTTATAAAGAGAAGAGAGAGTGAGGGGAAGGAACATGGATTTTAAATTATCGGAAGAGCATGAAATGATACGAAAAATGGTTCGAGATTTTGCGAGAAATGAAGTGGCGCCGACAGCAGCGGAGCGAGATGAAGAAGAACGATTTGACCGCGCTTTATTTGACCAAATGGCGGACCTTGGTTTAACAGGAATTCCATGGCCTGAAGAATACGGCGGAATTGGAAGCGATTACTTAGCGTATGTGATTGCTGTAGAAGAGTTATCTCGTGTTTGCGCTTCGACAGGTGTCACGTTATCTGCTCATACTTCGCTTGCTGGTTGGCCCATTTTTAAATTTGGAACAGAGGAACAAAAACAAAAGTTTTTACGCCCGATGGCGGAAGGGAAGAAAATTGGTGCATACGGTTTAACAGAGCCAGGTTCTGGTTCAGATGCAGGCGGAATGAGAACGACAGCGAAGCGAGATGGCGATCACTACATTTTAAATGGTTCTAAGATTTTTATTACAAATGGCGGCATTGCCGATATTTACGTTGTCTTTGCATTGACTGATCCAGAATCAAAGCAGCGCGGCACAAGTGCATTCATTGTAGAAAGCGATGTGCTAGGGTTTTCAGTTGGTAAGAAAGAGAGCAAGCTTGGGATCCGCTCTTCACCAACAACAGAAATCATGTTTGAAGACTGCCGTATTCCTGCTGGAAATTTACTTGGCGAAGAAGGACAAGGGTTCAAAATTGCAATGCAGACGCTAGACGGTGGTCGTAACGGGATTGCGGCGCAAGCTGTTGGTATTGCGCAAGGAGCTTTAGATGCTTCTGTGGAGTATGCAAGAGAACGGCATCAGTTTGGAAAGCCAATTGCTGCGCAGCAAGGAATTGGTTTTAAATTAGCAGATATGGCGACAAGTGTAGAGGCAGCACGCCTATTAACATACCAAGCTGCTTGGCTAGAATCAGAAGGACTTCCGTACGGAAAAGAATCAGCGATGTCGAAGGTGTTTGCTGGGGATACAGCGATGAAAGTAACGACTGAAGCAGTGCAAGTATTTGGTGGTTACGGTTATACGAAAGATTACCCAGTAGAACGGTTCATGCGTGATGCAAAGATTACGCAAATTTATGAGGGAACACAAGAGATTCAAAGGCTTGTAATTTCTCGCATGTTAACGAAATAAGAGAAAAAGCGTAGGTATTTTCCTACGCTTTTTCCTTCCAAATGGTAGAGAGAGGTGAAGAGGATGGTTAAGCACAATGTGCATGCGTCTGTAAAGGATGAGAAATTGGTTGCACTAAGGCGCGAGCAGATGATTAAAGGAGCGGTGCAGCTTTTTAAGAAAAAGGGATTTCCTCGGACAACGACGAGGGAAATTGCAAAAGCAGCCGGATTTAGTATTGGGACACTTTATGAATATATCCGTACGAAAGATGACGTATTGTATTTAGTATGCGATAGCATTTACGAACATGTAAAAGAACGATTAGAAGAAGTGGTTTGCACGGAAAAAGGAAGCGTTGAAAGTTTAAGGGTAGCCATTACGAATTATTTTAAAGTAATGGATGAGTTGCAAGAAGAAGTATTAATTATGTATCAAGAAGTTCGTTTTTTACCGAAAGAGTCTCTACCATATGTGCTAGAAAAAGAGTTTCAAATGGTGGGAATGTTTGAAAATATTTTAGAACAGTGCACGGAAAACGGCACATTTACATTAACGAAAAAGGAAATTCAACTGCTGGCTCATAATATTTTCATTCAAGGACAAATGTGGGGATTTAGACGCTGGGCCCTGCAAAAACTTTATACGTTAGAGGAATATACAGAAATGCAGATTAGGTATATATTACATGGGGCGCATATGCTTCCGAAATAAAACGATATACCCCCCCTCTTTTAGGCGGGAGAGAGCATCTAGCCATGCATAGAAGCGACCAGTGCCTTTTTTAGCTCCATTCCGAGTGAAACCAGAAGGAGAAAATGAGAGGAAATCCGCTTTTGTATTCATAGCCGCGCTTTATATAGTCCCTACAGGTTAATCTTGTAAATAATGGTCTGTAATCACTTTTATCGATTGCTCGTGAAAGTTTCCCGTTTTTTTTGTAGCATATTTGTTGGAGTTTTGTTTATAATGAATAGTATGGATTTTTTTAAACAGGCCGTTATATATAGGATTATATTTTAAGAAAGGAAGTGCCGCATAAGTGGATTTTAAGAAATATTCACCAGAAGAGCTAAAAGAATTATCCATGATTGAAGTTGTACATAGTGTTTTAGAGGATAAAAGACAGGCAACGTCATTCCATGATTTAGTTCGAGAAATCGCTCAAGTGCTGGGACTAACTCAAGAACAAGTTGCTGCGAAGATCGCACAATTCTATACAGATTTAAATATTGATGGACGTTTCATCAATTTAGGGGAAAACCGTTGGGGACTACGTAGTTGGTACCCATACGAGCAAATCGATGAAGAAATCTTACCTCAACCAAAGCCTAAGAAAAAACGTAAGGTTGAAGAGGAAGAAGATTTTGATGACTACATTGCAGAAGACGAAGACGACTTCGACGGTGACGACGAAGAAGATGATGTAGAAGATTTGGACAAGGTTCTTGACGAAGACGATGATCTTGATGATTTAGATGAAGATGATGAAGAGGAAGAATTCGCTGACGAAGAACTCGAGTATGATGAAACAGAAGAAGAAGAGGAAGAACTGTAGTTCTTGACTTTTCATTATCGTCCATGTAGAATCATTTTTGGGCTCTTTAAAACAGGACGATAATACTTTTAAAGTTTAAATATAAAAGAAAATTGCTCCCTACTTATTACTTTTTGTGATGAGGGGAGCAATTTTCTTTTTTGTTTTTTGTTTAGAAAATAAAAAGAGTCTAACAATAAGATAGATACGGTGTTATCTACATACGTTGCGCTTTGCAACGGTGATTATATAACAACAAAGTAGAAGGGAGTACTTTTATGACTAAGTATATTTTCGTAACAGGCGGTGTAGTATCTTCTTTAGGGAAAGGGATTACAGCAGCATCTCTTGGAAGACTTTTAAAAAATCGTGGTTTAAACGTAACAATCCAAAAGTTTGACCCATACATTAACGTAGACCCAGGGACAATGAGCCCATACCAACACGGTGAGGTATTCGTAACAGATGATGGCGCAGAAACAGACTTAGACCTTGGTCACTATGAGCGTTTCATTGACATTAACTTAAACAAATACAGCAACGTAACAACAGGTAAAATTTACTCTTCTGTTCTTCAAAAAGAGCGTCGTGGTGAATATTTAGGAGGAACAGTTCAAGTTATTCCTCACATTACAAATGAAATTAAAGAGCGTGTATATCGTTCAGGCCGCGAAACAAATGCGGACGTTGTTATTACAGAAATCGGGGGAACTGTTGGTGACATCGAGTCTCTACCATTCCTAGAAGCAATTCGCCAAATTAAGAGCGATATTGGTCGTGACAACGTAATGTACATTCACTGTACATTAATCCCGTACTTAAAAGCAGCGGGTGAAATGAAAACAAAACCAACGCAACATAGCGTTAAAGAACTTCGTAGCTTAGGTATTCAGCCGAATATTATCGTTGTTCGTACAGAATTGCCTGTTTCTCAAGATATGAAAGATAAGCTAGCATTATTCTGTGACATCGATACAAAAGCAGTTATTGAAGCGCGCGATGCAGATACGTTATATGCGGTTCCATTATCGCTTCAAGAGCAAAATATGGACCAAATCGTTTGCGATCACTTAAAACTAGACAATCCAGCTGCAGATATGACAGAGTGGACTGCATTAGTTGAAAAAGTACGTAACCTATCTAAGAAAACAAAAATCGCTCTTGTTGGTAAATATGTAGAACTTCAAGATGCATACATTTCTGTTGTAGAAGCACTTCGCCATGCAGGATATTCATTTGATACAGATGTAGAAGTGAAATGGGTAAATGCTGAGCACGTAACAGCAGAAAACGTAAAAGAATTAGTTGGCGACACAGACGGTATCCTTGTACCAGGTGGCTTCGGCGATCGTGGTGTAGAAGGGAAGATCGCTGCAATTCAATATGCACGTGAAAATAAAGTTCCATTCTTAGGAATTTGCTTAGGAATGCAACTTGCATCAATCGAATTTGCACGTAACGTATTAGGATTAGAAGGGGCTAACTCTTCTGAAATTAATCCTGACACGCCTTATGCAATTATTGACTTATTACCAGAACAAAAAGATGTAGAAGACTTAGGTGGCACACTTCGTCTTGGTCTATACCCATGTAAGCTTACTCCAGAAACAAATGCTTACAATGCGTATAATGAACCAGTTGTATACGAGCGTCATCGTCATCGTTATGAGTTCAACAACGAATTCCGTAAAGACATGGAAGGCGCTGGATTTATTTTCTCTGGCACAAGCCCAGATGGTCGTTTAGTAGAGATCATTGAATTACAGGATCATCCGTGGTTCGTGGCAGCACAGTTCCACCCAGAACTTGTATCTCGTCCAAACCGTCCACAACAATTGTTCCATGATTTCGTAAAAGCTTCTATTACGAATAAAGAAAGCAAGTAATAAAAAAGGCGTCCAAATTCGGACGCCTTTTTCTTTTACTCATATTCGTTTATCATTTCATCAATTGTAAATTTTAATCCGTGATAAGCAAATAGAGATAAGATTAAACTTGGGAACCCGTAACGGTTGCCTTCATCATCCGGGATTAAACCTTTTAGCAATTTTGTATCAATATGTACATCTGTGAACTGCTCTAGTGAGGATTCGCCATTTTGGATAGCTGAAATACCAACAATGGGGTGTCCTTCTTCTTGTAGTTGTTTCGCTAATGAAATGATGTTTTTATCTGTTGAAAAACGACTGATAAGAAGTACGCGGTCTGCGGATGTAACCTCTGCTTGGTTACCATTTTCGAGTAAGCGCTTTGCTTGTTTTAGTGGCTCTGCGCCGTGCAATGCTTCCGAAACAACGCCTTCCATTTCGTTTGTACCGTGTAAATAAACGATGCCATCACCAACTAACGCTTGTGCAAGTAGACGGGCACTATCTTCTATATTCATCTCTTCTTTTTGAGAAATCTTTGTGAAATAGCCGCTCAGCTGAGTAGAAAAAATTTTTAACATTGTATTACTCCTTTCGATTGTGTTAAGGCGGCTTTCATTATAGCTTATTTTTTTAGAAAGGCGAAGTAATAGAGGTAGCATAACAAAATAGTAGGCGGTAAAATAAGAAAGAATGGGAAGGAATTTGGTAAAGAATAGCGAAAATAAATCGAGTAAGATATAAGAAGCTTTTAATCTTGTATTTATACAGAAAGGTTGGGGATTATGGAAGGGAAAATTTTAATCGTTGATGATCAATACGGCATTCGTGTGTTGTTGCATGAAGTGTTCCAAAAAGAAGGTTATCAAACGTTCCAGGCAGCAAATGGATTTCAAGCTTTAGATATCGTGAAAAAGGATAATCCAGATTTAGTTATTTTAGATATGAAAATTCCAGGTATGGATGGTATAGAGATTTTAAAACATGTAAAAGAAATTAATGAAGATATTAAAGTTATTTTAATGACTGCTTATGGAGAGCTGGATATGATCCAAGAAGCGAAAGATTTAGGAGCTTTAATGCACTTTGCTAAGCCGTTTGATATTGATGAGATTCGCCAAGCGGTACGAAATGAAATCACTGTAGAGGCTTAAAAATGAATTTTTTATAAAAAATATGAAAAAAAGCGTTTACATGGACTGATGAGCAGGTGAATACAGTTGAGTTTTTGAGTACAAGTTGTTATCCTATTGAGTGTAGAAAAAAGTCCGGTATATAAATATACATATTTTACCTTATTCTGGTCATACTACCAGCGATAAGAATTTATCGGATACAAAAAACGTTTTTAGGAGGATTTACCATGCCTTTAGTTTCCATGAAAGAAATGCTAAACACAGCACTAGAAGGAAAATACGCAGTTGGTCAATTCAACATGAACAACTTAGAGTGGACTCAAGCTATCTTAGCTGCTGCGGAAGAAGAAAAATCTCCTGTAATCTTAGGTGTATCTGAGGGTGCAGCTCGTCATATGACTGGTTTCAAAACAGTTGTAGCTATGGTTAAAGCTTTAATCGAAGAAATGAACATCACTGTTCCTGTAGCGATTCACCTTGACCATGGTTCAAGCTTCGAAAAATGTAAAGAAGCAATCGATGCAGGTTTCACATCTGTAATGATCGATGCTTCTCACCACCCATTCGAAGAAAACGTTGAAACTACTAAAAAAGTAGTAGAATACGCACATGCTCGTAACGTATCTGTAGAAGCTGAGCTTGGTACAGTTGGCGGACAAGAAGACGATGTAATCGCTGAAGGCGTTATCTACGCTGATCCTGCAGAATGTAAGCACCTAGTTGAAGCAACTGGTATCGACTGCCTAGCTCCAGCTTTAGGTTCTGTACATGGTCCTTACAAAGGTGAGCCTAACTTAGGATTCAAAGAAATGGAAGAAGTTCGTGACGCTACTGGTGTACCTTTAGTACTTCACGGTGGTACTGGTATCCCAACTGCTGATATCGTAAAATCTATTTCTTTAGGTACTTCAAAAATCAACGTAAACACTGAGAACCAAATCGAGTTTACAAAAGCTGTTCGCGAAGTATTAAACAAAGACCTAGAAGCTTACGATCCTCGTAAATTTATCGGACCTGGCCGCGAAGCTATCAAAGCAACTGTTATTGGTAAAATTCGTGAATTCGGTTCTAACGGTAAAGCGTAAGAATAAAATTCCGTTTTGGAAACCGTCTAGTCTTTTAGACGGTTTCCTTTCGTTGTATAATGAAAGCGTGAACAAGTCTTAAGATTAAATGAATTGCCAATTTATTCACATGAACTGTAAGGAAATGTGAAAATGGAAAATGGTGTGAATGATTCTATTAATAAACGTTATCATGTATCTAAGATGAATTGACGAGTATAGCTTGACGGGCAGTTAGTCTTCATCTACTCGCCTAAAGCCTACCTATTTTAAGGTGAGGGCTTACTGCTTGTTAAGTTGAGGAAAGAGAAAAGTCAAAAATGATTGACTCTTTTGTTTTTCTTGATAGTATGCTGAACAAATGAGATTCTTAAGGAAAATAAATACATTCATAAGAAGGGAGCTCAACATGGAAAAGTTGCTGATTGAAGGTGGACGACCTTTAAACGGATCAATTCGCGTGAGCGGTGCAAAGAACAGTGCTGTTGCCCTAATTCCAGCGACCATTTTAGCTGATACTCCAGTGACCATCGGTGGTGTACCTAACATTTCAGATGTGAAGATGTTAGGAGACCTATTAGAGGAAATTGGAGGAGTTGTAACGTACAATCAGGAGGAAGAGATGACAGTTGATCCTTCCAAAATGGTTGCTATGCCCTTGCCAAACGGGAAGGTAAAAAAATTACGTGCTTCTTATTACTTGATGGGCGCTATGCTTGGCCGCTTTAACAAAGCTGTAATTGGGCTTCCTGGTGGATGTCACTTAGGGCCAAGACCAATTGATCAGCACATTAAAGGATTTGAAGCATTAGGTGCACATGTGACAAATGAGCAAGGTGCAATCTATTTAAGAGCGGATGAATTACGAGGAGCTCGTATTTATTTAGATGTTGTTAGTGTAGGAGCAACGATTAACATTATGCTAGCGGCTGTGCGTGCAAAAGGTAGAACGGTGATTGAAAACGCTGCGAAAGAACCAGAAATTATTGATGTAGCAACATTACTAACAAGTATGGGGGCACGAATTAAAGGTGCTGGTACAGATGTGATTCGTATTGATGGTGTGAATTCTCTGCACGGCTGTCACCATTCTATTATTCCAGACCGAATTGAAGCGGGTACGTACATGATTTTAGGAGCGGCGTCTGGTGGAGAAGTAACAGTTGATAATGTAATCCCGCAACATTTAGAGTCAATCACTGCAAAATTACGAGAAGCTGGTGTACAAGTTGAGACGAACGATGATCAAATTACGGTAAATGGGGATCGTAAGTTAAAGATTGTTGATGTAAAAACACTTGTGTATCCAGGATTTCCGACCGATTTACAGCAACCTTTTACAACTCTTTTAACAAAGGCGCATGGAACGGGAGTTGTAACGGATACGATTTACGGTGCTCGTTTTAAACATATTGATGAATTGCGCCGGATGAATGCACAAATTAAGGTAGAAGGCCGTTCTGCTATTGTGACAGGACCTGTTGCTTTGCAAGGAGCAAAGGTAAAAGCGAGCGATTTACGAGCAGGTGCTGCACTTGTAATTGCAGGATTAATGGCTGAAGGGATTACAGAAGTGACAGGGCTTGAACATATTGACCGAGGTTATGAAAATATAGTAGACAAGCTTAAAGGTCTTGGTGCAAACATTTGGCGAGAACAAATGTCGCGGCAAGAGATTGAAGAAATGAAAAATGCATAATTTGCAATGATTGTTGGCAATGTACTCTTGATATGGAGTTTTGCTGATTATTGCAAAATGAAGATGAAGTGGTGGTGCTTCCGTTAATGGGGGAAGAAGAATTACTGCTGACGGAAGCTACACTTTATAGAAGGAACCGGTTCACAAAATACGGCATAAATATTAAGACTTAAAGGAGAGGGATTATTGTGGAAAGAAGTTTATCTATGGAGTTAGTACGTGTAACAGAGGCTGCAGCATTATCATCAGCGCGTTGGATGGGACGCGGAAAAAAAGATGAAGCAGACGGTGCAGCAACATCAGCAATGCGCGATGTGTTCGATACAATTCCGATGAAAGGTACAGTTGTAATTGGTGAAGGGGAAATGGATGAAGCGCCAATGCTATACATCGGGGAAAAATTAGGTACAGGATACGGACCGCGCGTCGATGTTGCAGTTGATCCGTTAGAAGGAACAAATATCGTAGCAGCTGGAGGCTGGAATGCACTTGCTGTTATTGCGATTGCGGATCACGGTAATTTGTTACATGCTCCTGACATGTACATGGATAAAATTGCAGTTGGACCAGAAGCAGTTGGTGCAGTTGATATTGACGCACCTATTATTGATAACTTACGCGCTGTTGCAAAAGCGAAAAATAAAGATATTGAAGATGTTGTAGCAACAGTTCTAAACCGTCCGCGTCACCAAGCGATTATTGAAGAAATTCGCAAAGCTGGCGCTCGTATTAAATTGATTAATGATGGCGATGTAGCTGGAGCAATTAATACAGCATTTGATCGTACAGGTGTTGATATTTTATTCGGTTCTGGTGGTGCACCTGAAGGCGTTCTTGCAGCAGTTGCATTAAAATGTTTGGGCGGGGAAATTCACGGGAAGCTTCTTCCTCAAAATGAAGCAGAATTAGCTCGTTGTAAAAAAATGGGCATTGAAGATATAAATCGTATCCTTCGTATGGAAGACTTAGTGAAAGGTGACGACGCAATCTTTGCAGCAACAGGCGTAACAGATGGTGAATTACTACGTGGTGTTCAATTTAAAGGCAGTGTTGGTACAACAGAATCCCTTGTTATGCGTGCAAAATCCGGAACAGTTCGTTTCGTTGACGGACGCCATAGCTTAAATAAAAAACCAAATTTAGTAATTAAATAAAGAGAAAACAGAAGCAATATAAAAAGCGGAGACAAATTTTCTTGTCTTCGCTTCTTGTATTTGTGTTACAACGTATTGATTAAAACTGGATAAAAGGGTTACAATAGTGAATATTACCCTACTTGAACTTATTGCCTTTCATTATTATGTATTTGCCTTCCGTATATTTTCCCTTTACCCATGTGAAAAGAGAATAATGTCAAAGTGTGGTGTCTGAATGAATTTGTCAATTGCAGCATTAGAAAACATGAAATTAAAAGAGTTATATGAGCATGCGAAAGAATTTAAGATTTCGTATTACAGCAAATTAACAAAGAAAGAGTTAATTTTTGCTATATTAAAGGCTCGTGCAGAAAAAGAAGGTTTCTTCTTCATGGAAGGTGTACTCGAAATTATTCAATCAGAAGGATTTGGGTTCCTACGTCCAATCAACTATTCTCCAAGCTCAGAAGATATTTATATTTCAGCTTCGCAAATTCGTCGTTTTGATTTGCGTAATGGAGATAAGGTTTCTGGTAAAGTACGCCCGCCGAAAGAAAACGAACGCTATTTTGGATTGCTACAAGTAGAAGCAGTAAATGGTGATGATCCAGAATCAGCAAAAGAGCGTGTGCATTTCCCTGCATTAACACCGTTATATCCAAATCGTCAAATGAAATTGGAGACGGAGCCGAAGAAACTATCAACACGCATCATGGATTTAATTGCACCAGTTGGATTTGGACAACGTGGTTTAATTGTCGCGCCTCCAAAGGCTGGTAAAACGATACTATTAAAAGAAATTGCTCATAGTGTCACAACAAATCATCCAGAAGCAGAATTAATCGTACTTTTAATTGACGAACGTCCAGAGGAAGTAACGGATATTGAACGTTCTGTTAAAGGTGATGTTGTAAGTTCTACGTTCGATGAAGTACCGGAAAACCACATTAAGGTGGCTGAGCTTGTATTAGAACGTGCGATGCGTCTTGTAGAACATAAAAAAGACGTTATCATTTTAATGGATAGCATTACCCGTTTAGCACGTGCTTACAACCTTGTTATTCCACCAAGTGGACGTACATTATCGGGTGGTATTGACCCAGCTGCGTTCCATAGACCAAAACGATTTTTCGGGGCAGCTCGTAACATTGAAGAGGGCGGTAGCTTAACGATTTTAGCAACAGCACTTGTGGATACAGGGTCTCGTATGGATGATGTTATTTACGAAGAGTTTAAAGGAACAGGTAATATGGAACTTCATTTGGATCGCTCGTTAGCTGAGCGTCGTATCTTCCCAGCGATTGATATTCGCCGTTCTGGTACGCGTAAAGAAGATCTATTAATTCCGAAAGAACATTTAGACAAGCTATGGGGCATTCGTAAAACAATGCGTGATACACCAGACTTTGTTGAAAGTTTCTTACGTAAGATGCGTCAAATGAAAACAAATGAAGAATTTTTACAAAACATTGTTGCAGATTCCAAAAGATATGTAACAACGAAGTAAAGGGAAACGGTGATGACTCGCTTATTTTTATGCTAAGCGAGTTTTTTCATGTCTTTTTGTGGAGAAGTTTAGCTGGTTAGAGTTGAATGAGCCGTCTCCGCTTTTAGGTATATCCAGTTCCAGCGGCAAGAATGGTCGGTGGCTTCGCGTCTTCCTACGAGGCAAAAGGCGCCTCTACGTCAGAAGCTCCATCCTCCACCCATTCGGAATGAGCCGCTTCCACTTTTAATTTATAAAAGACAAAAACAGGTAGTTGCAAAATGAAGTTAGCCTTGTTATAATTTCATCATATGTGTTTCATCATTATAGTTGTATTCGCAGCTAAAGATGAAAAACTCTGTTTCGAAAATGATTCAGGGCGGAAGGAGATGAAAAGAATGAAAGCAGGAATTCATCCGGATTACAAGAAAGTTGTATTCATGGACACAAACACAGGCTTCAAATTCTTAAGCGGATCTACTAAAGGATCTAGCGAAACGGTTGAGTGGGAAGATGGAAACACTTATCCATTACTAAAAGTTGAGATCAGTTCTGATTCTCACCCATTCTACACTGGACGTCAGAAGTTTGCTACTGCAGACGGACGTGTTGACCGCTTCAACAAGAAATACGGTATTAAGTAATAAAAAACATAAAACAGGCAAGTGTATCTATTCGCTTGTCTGTTTTTTTTGCGAAAATATTAAACCTTTACCCTACTTTGGATAAAAAAGTAGATGAAAGGAGAGCTCCATGTACTTAATAAATCAAAACGGTTGGATTGAAGTGATTTGCGGAAGTATGTTTTCTGGAAAATCAGAAGAGCTCATCCGCCGCGTGCGCCGTACACAATTTGCAAAGCAACATGCAATTGTATTTAAACCATGTATTGATAACCGTTATAGTGAAGAAGATGTTGTATCACATAATGGATTAAAGGTAAAAGCAGTTCCTGTTTCAGCTTCAAAAGATATATTTAATCATATAACAGAAGAAATGGACGTTATTGCAATTGATGAGGTGCAATTCTTTGATGGGGACATTGTGGAAGTGGTGCAAATATTGGCAAATCGTGGCTATCGTGTCATTGTAGCCGGTTTAGACCAAGATTTCCGTGGTCTACCATTTGGACAAGTTCCTCAGTTGATGGCAATTGCTGAACATGTAACAAAATTGCAAGCAGTTTGTTCTGTATGCGGATCTCCAGCAAGCCGTACACAACGTTTAATTGATGGAGAGCCAGCTGCATTCGATGATCCAATTATTTTAGTCGGGGCTTCGGAGTCATATGAGCCGCGTTGTCGTCATTGTCATGCAGTACCTACAAAACAAAAATAAGTAAAACTCGCTACAATAGGGCGGGTTTTTTTCGAAAATAGATGAAGAGTGGGGCGGACTGCCTGCACTTTTAAAATAATAATTTGCGTTTTTTTGATTAAGTACCATATACTATTTGTATTAAAGACTAGGATGTTGAGGTGAATGATGTGTTAGATCGTTTGCAAGCTGTAGAAGATCGTTATGAGAAGTTAAACGAGCTGTTAAGTGATCCAGAGATTATTAGTGATTCGAATAAACTTCGTGAATATTCAAAGGAACAATCTGATATTCAAGAAAAGGTAGAGGTGTACCGTGAGTATAAAGATGTTCGTGAGCAATTAAGAGATGCGAAGGCAATGTTAGAAGAAAAGTTAGATGCTGACATGCGTGAAATGGTAAAGGAAGAAGTTTCTGAGTTAGAGGGACAAGAGAAGGGATTATCAGAGCGTCTGAAAATTTTACTTGTTCCAAAGGACCCGAATGATGATAAAAACGTTATTGTGGAGGTTCGTGGTGCTGCTGGTGGCGATGAGGCTGCTTTATTTGCTGGTGATTTATACCGTATGTATAGCCGTTATGCTGAGGTACAAGGTTGGAAAACTGAAATTATCGAAGCGAGTTATACAGAGTTAGGTGGATATAAAGAGATTATCTTTATGATCAACGGTAAAGGCGCTTTCGCAAAGTTGAAGTTTGAAAATGGTGCACACCGTGTGCAACGTGTTCCGGAAACAGAATCTGGAGGACGTATCCATACTTCTACAGCAACTGTAGCTGTATTACCGGAAGCAGAAGAAGTAGAAATCGATATTCATGAAAAAGATGTTCGTGTTGATACATTTGCTTCTAGTGGTCCTGGTGGACAAAGTGTTAATACAACGATGTCAGCGGTACGTTTAACGCATTTACCGACTGGTGTAGTTGTATCTTGTCAGGATGAAAAGTCGCAAATTAAGAACAAAGAAAAAGCAATGAAAGTATTACGTGCACGTGTTTATGATAAATTTAGACAAGAAGCGCAAGCTGAGTACGATCAAAACCGTAAACAAGCTGTTGGTACGGGAGACCGTTCAGAGCGTATTCGTACGTATAACTTCCCGCAAAACCGTGTTACAGACCATCGAATCGGTTTAACGATTCAGAAGCTAGATCAAATCTTACAAGGTAAGTTAGATGATTTCATCAATGCCTTAGTGATGGAAGATCAGGCGCAAAAGATGGAGGCAGCTGAGTAATGCGTGTCTATGAAGCCCTGAAATGGGCTTCTTCTTTTTTACAAGAAAATGGGCGAGATGAAAATGCGGGAGAAATTGTCCTTTGTCATGTATTAAAGACGAATCGAACAGGCTTAATGATGAACATGCGTGAAGAAGTGTCTGAGGAACAACAGAAGACGTTTACGAGCTTTATCCACAAACATGTAGGTGGGATTCCTATTCAATATATGATGGGATATGAAATGTTTTATGGTCGTTCGTTTTTCGTAAATGAAGAAGTATTAATACCAAGACCAGAAACAGAAGAGCTTATAGTAGGTGTATTAGATAGAATCCAGCGTATGTTTGGTAAGCAGGAACTGCATATAGCTGATATTGGTACGGGAAGTGGAGCAATTTCAATTACGCTCGCTTTAGAAAATCAAAATCTTCATATGTATACAGTAGATATCGCACAGGAATCTATTGAAGTTGCGAAAGAAAATGCAAAAGCATTAGGTGCAAATGTAACGTTCTATCATGGTGATTTATTATCACCGTTTTATGAAACGGGGCAAAAATTAGATGTTGTTGTTTCAAATCCCCCATATATTCCAGAAGAAGACTGGAGAGGTCTTTCTCCGGTTGTGAAAGAGCATGAACCGAAGCGTGCGCTTGTTGGCGGGGAAGATGGGCTTGATTTTTATCGCCGTTTTATGGAAGAGTTGCCAAACGTCTTGCAAAGAAAAGCAATTGTTGCTTTTGAAGTAGGCATAGGGCAAGGTGAAGATGTTAAAAGGTTATTGCAGCAGACATTTCCGCATGCCCATGTAGAAGTTGTATTTGATATTAACGGAAAAGATCGTATGGTATTTGCGGAAATGGAGTAAGGATAGAACCTTACTCCATTTTTCTATATAAATCCATTTTGCCTTTTCAACATATAAGTCGCGACTATGAAAAATAAAAGGTGACCTGCCGTTTTCTCCTTCTGTTTTCACGTAGCATGGGGCGAAAAAAGACCCTGACCGCATCTATGCATGGCTAGATGCTCTCTTCCATCCAAAAAGAAAGGTTTTAAATCGTTTTTTTCAATTTGTATTTACATACACTCGAAGGTTTTTCTATAGATTTAGAATTTAATAGTTTAGAAAGAGGTAAGAGTGTCTACACTGTTTACAGAAGGGACGGTGTAGGAGATGAAAAAACAAGCGATTGCCTATTTTCTTTTATTATTAATTGGTGCACAGTTACTTGTGCAGTTTGGATATATGAAAGTTGATGCGAAGGGAAAAACTGTTATTCCGAAAGAAGCTGTTCGATTACGTATTTTAGCAAATAGCGATTCGAAGGAAGATCAGGCGCTAAAACGTAAAGTGCGCGATGAAGTAAAGACGCAAATTGATGGTTGGGTAGCAGATTTGAAATCGTTTGAACACGCACGTCGCGTTATTCAGAGTCACATCCCAGAAATTGAAAAAACGGTTGCTAATACGTTAAAACGCGAAGGAAGTAAAGAATCATTTCAAGTTACATTTGGCAAAAACATTAAATTTCCTACAAAAGTATATGGGAATTTTATTTATCCAGCAGGGGAATATGAAGCAGTACTCATTTCAATTGGAAAAGGTGAAGGGGCAAATTGGTGGTGTGTGTTATTCCCGCCAATGTGTTTTCTAGATTTCTCTAGTGGATCGGCTGTAAAAAAAGAAGAGCATGTTGTAAAAGCAGAATCAATGGATGGGGAAGAACAGCCAGTAAAAATACAGGAAGAAAAAGAAGAGGTATCGGAAAAACAAAATCAAGATGTTCTGTTGAAACAAAAAAAGGGACAAGAAACATCGAAAAAAGAGGTTGTTTCAAAAGTACAAACTACTGTGAAAGAAACAAATGAAAAGATTGCACAAGAAAAAAGCGTAAAACAGGAAGAAAAACAACTTGTGGAAAAAATAGAAAAACCTCTGGAGAAGAAACAAAAACAAACAATTGAAACAGTAGAAACAGAAGAGCAAGAGGAAAAACCGAAAGTGAAATTATTTATTGTAGAAGCATTCACATCGTTATTTTCTAAATAAGTACTATTTTGGAATCCTTCCTCATATATAGAAATGAGGGGGGATTTGTTGTGAAAAAGACTTATTTTGCTACAAGCGCTGATGTTGAGAGATTACATTCTTTTTTCGGACAAGCTAATAAAAAAGATGATAAAATAAATGAGTTATACGAGCAATTTATGATATTGGAAGATGACGGAGAGATACAAGCTGTAATTGGTTATGAACAAAAAGGAGAAAATGCACTCATTCGTTCTTGTTTGTTCACACCCATTGTGGATAACAAGACTTTCTTATATTTTTTTGAAATGTTTTTGCAGTATATGAAAGAGAAAAGTATCGGGCAAGTATATTTACTCACAAATCATCCACAATCTGTGACGGTCTTTCAGTTTTTCAACTTTATAACTGTGGAAAAACATAAAGTTCCAGAGGGTATTCAGCAGTTAGAACATTTTTGTGAAAATATAAAACAGCAGAATGTAATAATACTAAATTGTCAGCTATTCACAAAGTTATCCACTGATTAATCGGGTTTATCCACATTTTGTGGATAAACCTTATTTGTCTTTTGGATAAATCTCATAGTAAACTAAATATAACAAGTATTTCATGGGAAAAAAGGACGTGGGAAAAAATGCATACAAATATGTGGACTGTGGATAATGTTGTGGAAATAAAAAAAGATTATCCACAATTACAAAAAGCAGCAAAATTACTAAGGGAAAATGAAGCGATTGCTTTTCCGACAGAGACGGTATACGGGCTAGGAGCAAATGCGATGAATGATGAAGCAATTGCGAAAATTTTTGAAGCGAAAGGCAGACCGAGTGATAATCCGCTGATTGTCCATATTGGTTCTAAATCGCAGTTAAAAGGAATTGTTAGAGAAATACCAGAGGTTGCAGAAGTCTTAATGAAGCACTTTTGGCCGGGACCATTAACAATTATTTTACCGAAAAAAGAGGGGATTTCTGAAAAGGTTACGGCTGGTTTAGATACAGTTGGAGTTAGAATGCCGGATCATCCAGTGGCGCTAGCTCTTATTGAAGAGGCGAATGTACCTGTTGCAGCACCCAGTGCCAATCGTTCTGGGCGTCCGAGTCCAACACTAGCATCTCACGTATATGAAGATTTAAATGGAAAGATTGCTGGTATTGTTGATGGTGGTGCGACTGGCGTTGGGGTTGAATCAACGGTAATTGATTGTACAAGTGAAGTACCGACGATTTTACGTCCAGGTGGGATTACGAAGGAACAGCTGGAAGAAGTGATCGGAACTGTTTCGTTAGATCCTGCGCTAAAAGATGAGAAAGAAAAACCGAAGGCACCAGGGATGAAATATACACATTATGCACCGAAAGCACCACTTAGTATTGTTGAAGGGTCTCGTGATTTTATTCAACAGCTTGTAGATCAGAAGAAAGACGAAGGGTATACGGTAGGTGTATTAACGACAGAAGAATATCAACATGAATATAAAGCGGATGTTGTATTGTCTTGCGGAGTGCGAAGTGATTTAGCAAGCGTTGCAACTAAATTATACGATGTACTGAGAACATTTGATGCCAGCAAAGTAGATGTGATTTTTAGCGAATCATTTCCGAATGAAGGAATTGGAAATGCGATCATGAACCGTTTAACGAAAGCGGCAGGGCATCATATTATTATTGAAGAGTAGGCGAGTTGAAAAATTAAAGCCTATTTTTTAGGGTGGAAGAGAGGATCCGCTCATGCATAGAAGCGGTCAGTGACTTTTTTGGCCCCATGCCGAGTGAAACCAGAAGGAGAGAACGAGTGTGGGTTACCTTTTGTTTTCATGGCCCTAATGTGAGTGTTGGATAATGAAAATGGGAGTAGGCGGTGAAGGTTTTAGTTTGTGTAAATACAAATTGAAAAACGAGGTATTCCATTTTTTAAGTTGGAAGAGAGGATCCGTTCATGCATAGAAGCGGTCAGTGATTTTTTTGGCCCCATGCCGAGTGAAACCAGAAGGAGAAAACGAGTGTGGGTTACCTTTTGTTTTCATGGCCCTAATGTGAATGTTGGATAATTGAAATGGATGTATCCTGTAAAAGCCCGATTAGTGGGGCTAATAATCAGTCGGGGATGAAGAAAACCCCCACTGATTAAAGTTTCATTTTATATAGAAAAATTTCGTAGATTCTATTTCTCCTCGGATGAGCATATTGTGAAGTAGCAAGTCCGAGGAGGGACATGGATGACGGTTGAACAACTAGTACCTTTGATTATAATGGCATTTGCCTTAGGGATGGATGCATTTTCTGTAAGCCTCGGCATGGGTATGGTAACGCTCAGAATGCGACAAATCATTTATATCGGTATGACAATAGGACTATTTCATATTGTTATGCCGTTTCTCGGTATGATACTAGGTCGTTTTTTATCAGAGAAATTTGGGCATATTGCGACTGTTGCTGGGGCTATTCTGTTAATTGGATTAGGATTTTATATTGTGTACTCTTCCATCTTAGAAAGCGAAGAAACTAGGTCTGCTCCGGTAGGAATTAGCTTATTGGTATTTGCATTTAGTGTAAGTATAGATAGCTTTTCAGTTGGGCTCAGCCTCGGGATTTACGGAGCACAAATGGTTGTAACAATATTGCTGTTTGGATTAGTCAGTATGATATTAGCGTGGGGTGGTTTACTTATTGGAAGACATGCAAAGCATATGCTCGGTACATATGGTGAAGTACTCGGTGGTATCATTCTTGTCGGGTTTGGACTCAGCCTGCTCTTTTCGATATAATCTTGTTATCATGTAAGGAAATGGAAGGCTGGAGAAATGATATATTCGGTTTTTAATGTTTTTTCTAAGATGGTTACGCCGGCTTATTGTTTGGAGAATTATTTTACAAATAGCGGTACTTGACTGGCTGAAGTTAATTCGAGAATGGTAACGGAAGACTCTTTCCTGTACAACCTTACTGTTTCTATCATTGCTTGTCGTACTAAAAACAACTCTAACTCTTATACATAGAAGGGATGGTACAAGTGACAAGAGTAAAACAAATTTTTGGTATTATTATTAGCTTTTTCGTATTTTGGTTTAGTATGCTCGGTGTACAAATGTTTGCTGAGTTTTTAGATATAAGTTCTTTAAAATTTATTGAGGGAAAAACAGAGGCGGCTCGTATGTTTTATTCACCGTATCCATTTTTTATCGTTTTTCTTATTACATTGCTCTCTTTATATTTCTTTGTTGTGAAACTTGGAAAGACGAAGAAGGAAAAGGCGCCTACGCTAGAAGAAAAGCGTGAGGAAATATAAAAAATCCCCCGCTTATAATGGCGGGGGATTTTTTGTTGTGGAATGAACGAGCCGCTTCCGCTTTTAGTTGTATCTAGCTCTGCCTCCTAGGCCCTAGAGTCTAAGAACCTTCCCCACAAGAAGGTAAAAAGCACCTTCTGTGGGAAGCACCTTAGCCACCGGGCCTGAACAGTCGGCTCCGCTTTTAAATAGGCCTTACAAGCTCAAATTGTTCGCCTAATTTCGCGTAGTTGTGCCCTGCTAATCGGCTTACTGGTTTTAGTTCTTCTGCATGAATTCGTCCGTTTTCATATAAATGTTCTGCGACGTGGAACCGGACAACGCGGCCGATTAGTAGGTCACATGCTGGAGAGTCTTCTGTTCCACCTAGTGGAATGGCACGTTCTAATATGCACTCCATTCGAATATTCGCTTCTTTTACGCCTGGTACGGAGATGACATCACTTTCGATCGGGGTTAGTTTCGCTAATTCAATTTCACTTTGATTTGGAGGAAGGTTTGCGGCAGTTTCATTGATGGCCTCCACATAGGATTCATCGGAAATATGTACAACAAATTCACCTTTTTCAATGGCGTTTCGAGAAGTATCTTTTCTTTCTCCTCCTTTACGTTGTACGGAAACAGAAATGAGCGGCGGATTAGCAGCAACGATATTAAAATAGCTATATGGAGCCCCGTTTAAAACACCATCTTTTGTTACAGAAGTTACAAATGCTACAGGGCGCGGAATGATACTCCCTGTTAATAATTTGTAATTATCTTTTTCTGTTTGTTCATTTGGATTGATTGAAAGCATATTTGTAATCTCCCTTCCTCTATATGAATACTTCCTTGTTTGTTTACAAGATAATGGAGAGAAACTCCTGCTAAAAAAATATTTTTTTGACGCTTTTTGTAAATGAGAAAAAAGAATAGGAGTAGATTCCAGCTTGGAATCTACTCCTATCACTAATAAATATATAAATACATTTTGATTTTTCAACATATAAGTCGCGGCTATGAAGAATAAAAGATGATCTGCACTCATTTTCTCGCTTTGTTTTCACCTGGCATGGGGCAGGAAAAAGATCTGACCGCTGCTATGCATGGCCGGATGCTCTCTCCCACCTAAAAAAGTTTTTTTCAATTTGCACTTATATATCTTGGAATTGAGATAACTGATTAAAGTAAAACGTAAGCGCCAGGTCCAGTTAATGCAACACCAACTGCAATAGCGATTAAGATCATGTTATATTCAAACCCGTTTTGTGTTACCCAGTAGCCATTTTTTCCGTGTACAGTAAAGATTGCAACTAGCATTGTACCAACGATAAATAATGAGCCAACCCAAGTGAAGATACCTGCAGCGAATAAGAAACCACCTAATAGCTCAGTTGCGCCAGCCATAAATGCCATGAATACGCCAGGGCGTAAGCCGATTGATTCCATCCAGCCGCCTGTTCCTTTCAGGCCGTGACCACCAAACCAGCCAAATAATTTTTGAGTACCGTGACCCATGAATGTAATTCCGATAATAAGACGAATAAGAAGAAGACCGATGTTCATCATTTATAAAACCCCCAAAAAGTTATTTACTTACCTTATGTAAGTTATAATAAATGAGTTACTTACTTTAGTCAAGTAACTTTCTTGTGAAATTTGAAGAAAATTTTACAAATCAATAATAAAAAATAAATATGTAGTAAAGACCTTTAGACGAGTGGGAGAAAAAAAGAGAAAATACAAGTAAGAAGTTAATTCTCATTATTGTTATTCAGACAATCTGAATTGACTGGAATTTTGCAAAGCGATACAATAAGGGTCTATTGGTAATAACGTAATTCTTTTCGAAAGCGTTTTTACAATATAATATTTGAAGTATGAAGTCTTACATGTAGATTAGTTATTACTAGGGATTGCCCTATACATTTTCACCCTAATTATGAGGAGGATATCCTATGTTTAAAAAATTATTTGGCCTTGGCTCAAAAACAAATGCAGAAACAATCTTAGCTCCATTAACTGGAGAAGTGAAAAATATTGAAGAAGTACCAGATCCAGTATTCGCTGGTCGTATGATGGGTAACGGTGTTGCAATCGTTCCAACTGAAGGTGTAGTTGTATCACCAGTAGACGGTGAAATCGTACAATTATTCCATACAAAACACGCTGTTGGAATTAAAGCGAAAAACGGTACAGAAATTTTAATCCACATTGGTTTAGAAACTGTAAAAATGGGAGGCGAAGGTTTCGAAGCTCACGTATCTGAAGGACAAGCTGTGAAAGCTGGCGATAAATTAATTTCTTTCGATTTAGAATTAATTCGCGAAAAAGCAAAAAGTACAATTACTCCAATTGTTATTACAAATACAGATGCAGCTGAATCTATTAATACAACTGTAGGTGTTTCAGCTACAAAAGGTTCAACAGAAGTAATGAAAGTTACAATGAAATAATGATTTTTTGTAAGGAATCCATTTTATATGAAATGGATTCCTTATTTTATTTAGTCGTAAGTTTTTTTCGTGGGATGTTTTAGTGATGTATGATGTTATATTGAAGGTACTTGGGACTAGGGTTTTACATATATGTGGATAAGGCGTATTTCTCTTAGAAAAAATAAAAGGGAAATGCGCCTTTTGTATGTTCACATTTCTTTTGTTCCATTGTAATGTACGTTATGATGAATGTAAGACATTCACCATAAGGAGTGGATTTGGATGAAGCGAGTGTTGTTTGTTTGCACTGGAAATACATGTCGTAGCCCAATGGCAGAAGCGTTGCTTCGTCACTATGGAGAAGGGAAATTTGAGGCGAAGTCTGCGGGTGTTTTTGCCAGTTTTGGAAGTGATGCATCTTTACATGCAAAAGATGCATTAGCAGAAAAGGGGATTAAAGTAGAGCATGCTTCGCAGCAAATAACGGATGGATTACTTGAGTGGGCTGATATGGTACTCACGATGACGGAAAGCCATAAACAACTTGTGGTTGGATATCACCCGAGTGCTAGGGAGAAAGTGCATACATTCTATGAATTTGTAGAGGGTACAAGTAAAGATATTTCAGACCCGTTTGGCGGTTCTCTTTCCATTTATCAATCAACATTAGTAGAGATGGAAAAACTTGTACAAACTTTATTGGAAAAATATTCAGAGGGTTAATGTTTCGTGTATAATACGATATTGGAGATGATCTTGCTTGGAATGAGCAAGTGAGTATCAAACTTTTGCAATCATTCATCAGTGGGGATAAGTAATCCTACTTGATAGAAGTTTCACTAAAATTTTGGAGGGGTCAAAATGAAAGTAGTAGTAGCATCTGATCACGGTGGAATGAATATCCGCAAAGAAATCGTAAGTTTATTAGAAGAATTGAATATTGAATATGTTGATTTAGGATGTGAATGTGAAGCAGGTTCTGTTGATTATCCTGATTTTGCATTTCCAGCGGCAGAAATGGTTGCAAATGGTGAAGTAGACCGTGGTATTTTAATTTGTGGAACAGGCATTGGTATGTCAATTGCAGCAAATAAAGTACACGGTATTCGCTGTGCGTTAGTACATGATACATTTAGTGCAAGAGCAACAAGAGAACATAATGATACGAATATGTTAGCGATGGGTGAGCGGGTAATTGGTGCTGGTTTAGCGCGTGATATCGCAAAAATTTGGCTAACAACTGATTATGAAGGCGGACGTCACGAAAATCGCGTAGGGAAAATTAAAACATACGAAGCGAAGTAATCTTCTATTAGGACATACTATAATTTGTTGAACCAATCTGTGAAAGGAAGAGGCGTCATGACGGAAATAGTAAAAATGAAAGAGCAGCTACAAATATCGCTTTCTGATTTTCAAGAGCAAGCTTCTTTACAAAGCGGGCAAATTTTTGTAGTGGGCTGTAGCACGAGCGAGGTGCTCGGAGAGAGAATTGGGACATCAGGAACGATGGAAGTGGCGGAAGCGATTTTTTTTGAGCTAAAACAATTTCAAGAGCAAACTGGTATAGAGTTGGCATTCCAATGTTGTGAGCATTTAAATCGTGCTTTAGTAGTAGAGAGAGAAGTAGCAATGAAGTATCAATTTGAAATTGTAACTGTTACGCCTGTTAGATCAGCTGGTGGTGCATTAGCAACATATGCCTATCACAATCTAAAGGATCCTGTAGTCGTGGAATTTATAAAAGCAGATGCGGGCATGGATATCGGTGATACATTTATTGGTATGCATCTAAAACATGTTGCGGTTCCAATTCGTACACGTGTAAAAGAGATTGGAAGTGCACACGTAACGATGGCTAAAACACGTGCGAAACTTATTGGTGGGGCACGTGCTGTATATGCGGCAGTAGAAGAAACAGTTACTTGTAGCTAAAAATAAAGAAGAAACAGAAATACTGTATCCTTTATATAACATGTAAAGAGGTATGTAGTCTGACTTTCTATATCATAAAAGAAAAGACCGAACGCGGTCTTTTTTTCTTTTATGATATAGAAAGTCATGTTAGAATGTAGTTGAAAACATGAAGGTTCTAAAGAATTACAACTTGAATTTTCGTTTTTTCTCAACAAATAAGAAAAAACTATCGGGAATCAGTGTAATTCGTTCAGAAAAGGGGGATTTTGGTGGATCATTTAAAACGTCAAGATGAAAAGGTATTTGCTGCAATTGAAGCAGAACTAGGAAGACAACGTTCAAAAATTGAATTAATTGCTTCAGAAAACTTCGTAAGTGAAGCTGTAATGGAAGCACAAGGTTCTGTTTTAACAAACAAGTATGCAGAAGGATATCCTGGTAAACGTTACTATGGCGGTTGTGAGCATGTAGACGTAGCAGAGGATATTGCACGTGATCGCGCAAAAGAAATCTTTGGCGCAGAGCATGTGAACGTTCAACCACACTCTGGTGCACAAGCGAACATGGCTGTATACTTCACGATTTTAGAGCAAGGCGATACAGTACTTGGTATGAATTTATCCCACGGTGGTCACTTAACACACGGAAGCCCTGTTAACTTCAGTGGGGTACAATATAATTTCGTAGAATATGGCGTTGATGCTGAATCACACCGCATCAATTATGATGATGTGTTAGCGAAAGCAAAAGAACATAAGCCAAAATTAATCGTTGCAGGTGCAAGTGCGTACCCTCGTGTTATCGATTTCAAGAGATTCCGTGAAATCGCAGACGAAGTTGGTGCATACTTAATGGTGGATATGGCACATATCGCAGGTTTAGTTGCAGCAGGTTTACATCCAAACCCAGTACCACATGCACATTTCGTTACAACAACAACACATAAAACATTACGTGGCCCACGTGGCGGTATGATTTTATGTGAAGAAAAATTTGCAAAGCAAATTGATAAATCAATCTTCCCTGGTATTCAAGGTGGACCACTAATGCACGTAATTGCTGCAAAAGCTGTTGCATTTGGTGAGGCACTTCAAGAAGACTTTAAAACATATGCACAAAATATCATTAATAATGCACAGCGCTTAGCAGAAGGTCTTCAAAAAGAAGGACTTACACTTGTTTCTGGTGGAACAGACAACCATCTTATCTTAATCGATGTTCGCAACCTAGATATTACAGGTAAAGTTGCAGAGCATGTATTAGATGAAGTTGGTATTACTGTAAACAAGAACACAATCCCATTTGAAACAGCAAGCCCATTTGTAACAAGCGGCGTACGTATTGGTACAGCGGCGGTAACATCTCGTGGCTTCGGATTAGAAGAAATGGATGAAATTGCAGCAATTATTGCTCATACGTTAAAAAATCATGAGGATGAAGTTGCATTAGAAGAAGCACGTAAGCGTGTAGAAGCATTAACAGATAAGTTCCCAATGTATACAGATCTATAATAAATTAGATGAAGACTGCTGAAGCATATATTGTTTCAGCAGTCTTTTTATTTCTAAAAGTATTTTTTAATATATAGTTTTTTAGAATATTGTTTATTTAATATTTTAAAGGAAGAATTATTTCTATTGAAAAAGGAAACACTGAAAATATTGGTTCTTGGTCTGTTGTTCATATAATGGATGATGGTGGACAGTCTTATCAAATTATTATGTTGAAATCAGCCGGAGAAAATGTTTCTGGTGGAACAACAAATGTACAATTCTTTGTTGGTTCTCACGTAGAAAAGTTATAATTTTATATTTTAAAAACTAGAGAGAAAGCAGCCTAAGTAAAAAATGGCTGCTTTTTTTATAAAAAATAATAACAGTGGTTTATAAGGGCACATATCACTTCTTAAGTATGTATACAAATCATGAATAAATTTTGGATATATAATGAAGGATATGACTTCCATAATTGGTAAAGGTATTAGGTGGGTTCATAATGAAATTGAAACTTTTCCAAATTTGCCCTTGAATATTAGTAGCGTTTTCTTTACAATCGTAAATAGTGTAAAACGGCGTGTACGCACGCATGAATATCATCTGAAGGAGAGATTCACATGGGAAAACTGTATGTATTTGATCACCCGTTAATTCAACATAAGATTACATATATTCGCGATAAAAATACAGGCACAAAAGAATTTCGTGAATTAGTGGATGAAGTAGCAAGCTTAATGGCATTTGAAATTACACGCGATCTTCCACTTGAAGAAATCGAAATTGAAACACCTGTAAGCAAAGCGAAAACAAAAGTGATCGCTGGTAAAAAGCTTGGTCTAATTCCGATTTTACGTGCAGGTTTAGGGATGGTAGATGGAATTCTAAAATTAATTCCAGCAGCAAAAGTAGGACACGTTGGTTTATACCGTGACCCGAAAACATTGCAACCGGTAGAATACTATGTGAAACTTCCAACGGATGTAGAAGAACGTGACTTTATCGTACTTGATCCGATGCTAGCAACAGGTGGTTCGGCAGCTGAAGCAATTAACTCTCTGAAAAAACGCGGTGCGAAGCAAATTAAATTAATGTGTATCGTAGCTGCACCAGAAGGAGTAAAAGTAGTACAAGAAGAACATCCTGATGTTGATATTTATGTAGCGGCATTAGATGAGAAATTAAATGACCATGGTTATGTTGTTCCAGGTCTTGGCGATGCTGGTGACCGTTTATTTGGAACGAAGTAAGACAACAGACGAGAGGGAATTCCCCACTCGTCTTTTTTGTGTAAATATTGAGGGTAGGGGAGGAGTGTGGTATTTTTTGTATATGCAACATAACTTGCATATTTTTCACATATAATATAGAAGTCAAACGTCTAATAAGTCCTATATTATAGAAGAAAAACGTTATATCGTAAAAATATAATCGTGACAAACTTGTGAACTTTTTCTTCTATTATAAGGAGAAAACTTGAAGGAATCAGATATCTTTGACCAGTATTTAGAAGGGGAACGTTTTCATTTTTGGCAAGAAATTACTAATACTCAAATTTTTTGATTTTTTACGATTTCTCGTTGACAGTGCTAATACCCTATTGTATGCTAACTACGGGGATGGATGGTAGGGCTTTCAGTGACAAATTTGCATCTATTCCGTGACGAAAAAGTAAACTTTTTATTTTGTATAGAATTTATGCAAGAAAATGAGTTATTATTAACACATCGTGAATGAGGGTTACATATTGGAGGGATGAATCCTTGCAAAAAAACGATCGCAACCCGGTAAAAGCTTATGCTTTAATGTCAGGTATTCTTGCTCAGTTAGTTGGTTCGATTCTTGTTGGAATCTTTGGTGGGCAATGGATTGATAGTAAGGTTGGAACGTTTCCGTTGTTTCTTATTGTAGGCTTATTGCTTGGATTAGGAACAGGGATTTACGCAATGATTCGACTCATTCGACATTACTATTCGGGAGAGCAATGATGATAGACGTACATGGACTTGTCCAAAGACAAAAGAAATATATGTACTACTTGCTTGCGCTTCTTGTGCTAGGATGGGGATTTACCTCTTACAAGGATGTATTTCTTGGGCTGATTATCGGAACGATTTTCAGTTTTCTTAGTTTGCGCATCATTGCACGTAGAACAGACAAGCTATTAGATCGCGTTACAAATGGAGAAAACGTGAAATTTAAAGCAACGGCTGTAAGTACATATTCGAGATTTGCTACGATTGGGTTATTAATTTTATTTGCAGCGAAATATCAGCATTTAATTGCGATGTGGAGCTTAGGTGTGGGATTGCTGACAGGATATCTTGTCATGATCATAGATTATCTTTATTTAGAGTATAAGAGCAGGGAAGAGAGGTGAATTACTAGTGGAACACGGTAAATTAGTTGAATTTCTAGGTTTAACGTTCGATTTATCCTCAGTCATGATGGTTACTGTGGCAGCAGTTATTGTTTTCTTAATCGCTGTTATCGGGACTCGCAGCTTAGCTCTTCGTCCGACAGGAATGCAAAACTTCCTTGAATGGGTGTTAGACTTTGCGAAAGGGATTATTAACAGTACGATGGACTGGAAAACAGGTGGACGCTTCTTAACATTGGGCGTGACACTTATGATGTTTATTTTCGTATCAAACATGCTCGGTCTACCATTCATGTACTCAACAACTGAGGCTGGCGAACACATTGCATGGTGGAGATCACCAACGTCTGACCCAGCAGTTACATTAACATTAGCCGTGATGGTAGTTACCCTCACCCATTATTATGGAATTAAAATGAAGGGTACGAAAGAATACTTAAAAGGGTTTTTCCAACCTATGAAATTCTTGTTTCCTTTAAAGGTTATTGAGGAATTTGCGAACACATTAACGTTAGGTCTTCGTTTATTCGGTAACATTTATGCAGGTGAGATTTTATTAGGATTACTTGCTAAATTAGGCGGAAGTACAGTACTTGGAGCATTCGGTGCTATTGTACCAATGTTAGCATGGATGGGATTCAGTGTGTTCGTTGGTTCAATCCAAGCATTTATCTTTACAATGTTAACGATGGTTTATATGGCTCATAAAGTAAGTCATGACCATTAATATACTTTAATAAGTAAGTAAAAAAATCTATTTTTTTATAATACAAAGGAGGACAAATTAAATGAGTTTAGGTGTAATCGCAGCTGCAATTGCAATTGGTTTATCAGCATTAGGTGCAGGTATTGGTAACGGTCTTATCGTATCACGTACAATCGAAGGTGTTGCTCGTCAACCAGAATTAAAAGGCGCACTTCAAACAATTATGTTCATCGGGGTTGCATTAGTTGAGGCACTTCCAATCATCGGTGTAGTTATTGCATTCATCGTAATGAACAAATAAGGGAGACTCCCCTTACATAGATGGCGAAGAGTGTTTTTGGACTTTCTTCGCCATTGCTTTATGAACGAAATGGTTGTCTTTTTTTTTCATATAGTAAATTTAGATATCACGAAGGGAGTGAATCCTTGTGCCAACTTTAATTTTAGGAGCTGCCATTCCATTTGGAACGATTGCTTATACATTGTTAGTTTTCCTAATTTTATTAATCATGCTACGTAAATTTGCTTGGGGTCCTTTGATGGGAATTATGAAGGAACGTGAAGAGCATGTTGCTAGTGAAATCGACGCTGCAGAAAAGAACAACGTAGAGGCGAAAAAATTAGTGGAAGAACAACGTGAAATGTTAAAACAATCACGTGTTGAAGCACAAGAGTTAATCGAAAGAGCGAAAAAGCAAGCAGAAGATCAAAAAGATGTTATTGTTGCTGCTGCAAAAGAAGAAGCAGAATCTATTAAAGCATCTGCTGTACAAGAAATTCAACGCGAAAAAGAGCATGCGATTGCTGCTCTGCAAGAACAAGTTGCTTCTTTATCTGTTCAAATTGCTTCTAAAGTAATTGAGAAAGAATTAAAAGAAGAAGACCAAGTGAAGTTAATTCGCGAGTATATTAAAGAAGTAGGAGAAGCGCGATGAGCAATGAGATTGTAGCAAAACGTTATGCTGTCGCTCTTTTTCAAATTGCAAAAGAAAAACACGTATTAGAAATGTTTGAAGAGGAATTACGCCTTGTACAAAACGTTTTTGTAAAGAACGGAGAACTACATAGCTTTTTAACACAACCAAACATTTCAAAGGAACAGAAAAAAACGTTTCTTTCTAACGTGTTTGCTTCTGTTTCTGAATCAATTTTAAATACGCTATATATTTTAGTTGATAACAAACGTATTGAAATTCTACCTGAAATTGCAAATGAATATGTTGTTCTTGCTAATGAAGAACGCAACGTTGCTGATGCGACTGTATATTCAGTTCGTCCTCTATCAGAAGATGAAAAGCTTAGCATTGCAGAGTCATTTGCAAAGAGAACAGGAAAAGATGCAATTCGTATTAAAAATGTTGTAGATGAAGATTTACTAGGCGGCATTAAAGTACGCATTGGAAATCGCATTTATGATGGCAGTTTACAAGGAAAGTTAGCACGTATTCAGCGTGAACTTATGAAGAATAGATAGGGGTGAAGCACATGAGCATCAGAGCTGAAGAAATTAGCGCACTGATAAAGCAACAAATCGAGAACTATCAGTCTGAAATCGAAGTTAGTGATGTTGGTACAGTTATCCAAGTTGGTGATGGTATCGCACGTGCTCATGGTCTTGATAGCGTTATGGCTGGTGAACTTGTAGAGTTCTCTAACGGCGTTATGGGGCTAGCACAAAACTTAGAGGAAAACAACGTAGGTATCATTATTTTAGGACCTTACACAGAAATCCGTGAAGGTGACGAAGTTCGTCGTACTGGCCGCATCATGCAAGTACCAGTAGGGAAAGAACTAATCGGTCGTGTTGTAAACCCATTAGGTCAACCAGTAGATGGTTTAGGCCCAATTAATACAACAAACACTCGTCCAATCGAAAGTCCAGCACCAGGTGTAATGGATCGTAAATCTGTTCATGAACCACTTCAAACAGGTATTAAAGCGATCGATGCGCTTGTACCAATTGGCCGTGGTCAACGTGAGTTAATCATTGGTGACCGCCAAACTGGTAAAACAGCAGTTGCACTTGATACAATCTTGAATCAAAAAGATGAAGATATGATTTGTATCTACGTTGCAATTGGACAAAAAGAATCTACAGTACGTAACGTAGTAGAAACACTACGTAAGCATGGTGCATTAGAATACACAATCGTTGTAACAGCATCAGCTTCTCAACCAGCTCCATTATTATACTTAGCTGCTTACGCTGGTGTAACAATGGGTGAAGAGTTCATGTACAACGGAAAACACGTATTAGTAGTATATGATGACTTATCAAAACAAGCAGCTGCTTACCGTGAGCTGTCATTACTATTACGTCGTCCTCCAGGTCGTGAAGCATATCCAGGGGATGTATTCTACTTACATTCTCGTTTACTAGAACGTGCAGCAAAATTAAGCGATGCAAAAGGCGGCGGTTCTTTAACAGCTCTACCTTTCATCGAAACACAAGCAGGGGACGTATCAGCTTACATCCCAACAAACGTAATCTCTATCACAGATGGACAAATCTTCTTACAATCTGATTTATTCTTCTCTGGCGTACGTCCAGCAATCGATGCAGGTACTTCAGTATCTCGTGTTGGTGGATCTGCTCAGATTAAAGCGATGAGTAAAGTATCAGGTACACTTCGTCTTGACCTTGCATCTTATCGTGAGTTAGAAGCGTTCGCTCAGTTCGGTTCTGACCTTGATAAAGCAACACAAGCGAAATTAAACCGTGGTGCTCGCACAGTTGAAGTATTAAAACAAGGATTACACAAACCGTTACGAGTAGAGAAGCAAGTTATCATTCTTTACGCTCTAACACGTGGATTCCTAGATGATATCCCAGTAGCAGATATCACTCGTTTTGAAGAAGAATTCCATGCTTGGTTAGATTCAAATGCAGCTGAATTATTAAGCGAAATTCGCACAACAAAGAAACTTGCGGATGACGACAAATTTGCAGCGGCAATCAACGGATTCAAAAAAGTATTCGTAGCTTCTGAATAATAAAAAGCGGAAGCGGCTTCTGCCGCTGAAACTAGATTATATAAACAGGCAACTCTTACAGGAATTGCTGACGGTTATGTAGAGGAAAAGAGTAGGTGCACCTATTCTTTTCCTTCAATCATGAGCAAGAATATCTTGCAACGTAGATTAGAAAGATGAACGAAAAAGATTCTTACTAATCGTGCCAACTTCCGGAAAAAAGGTGGTGAAAACCTGTGGCATCTTTACGCGATATAAAAGCGAAAATTAACTCGACTAAGAAAACGAGTCAAATTACGAAAGCGATGGAGATGGTATCTGCATCGAAGTTAAGTCGTGCAGAGCAAAATGCTAAATCTTTCGTTCCGTATATGGAAAAGATTCAAGAAGTAGTAGCGAGTATTGCGCAAGGTAGCAAAGGGATCAATCATCCAATGCTAACAGCGCGTCCTGTAAAACGTACAGGATACATCGTTATTACATCTGATCGCGGACTAGCAGGTGGTTATAACAGTAACGTATTACGTACAGTAAGTAACGTAATACGTGAACGTCATAATATGGATTCAAACCAATATTCAATTATTGTGCTTGGACGACTAGGACGTGATTATTTAAAACGTCGCGGCTTTAACATTATTGATGAAGTAGTTGGATTATCTGACCACCCATCATTTACAGATGTTAAAGACCTTGCTTCTCGAGCAATCGCGATGTTCGCAGATGGTGCTTATGATGAACTGTACATTTACTACAATCATTTTGTAAGTAAAATTTCACAAGAAGTAACGGAAAATAAAATTTTACCGCTTACGGAAGTGACGTCTGACAAACCGACGACAGCTTATGAATTCGAACCTTCTGAAGAAGATATCTTAAAAGTGTTATTGCCACAATACGCAGAAAGCTTAGTATACGGTGCATTACTAGACGGTAAAGCAAGTGAACACGCAGCGCGTATGACAGCAATGAAAAGTGCTACAGACAACGCAATGGAAGTTATCGATTCACTTACACTTTCATTCAACCGTGCTCGTCAAGCAGCGATTACGCAAGAAATTACGGAAATCGTTGGTGGCGCAGCAGCGTTAGAATAGTAATAAAAGGCGGAAGCGGTTTGTTCAGAATGAGAGGGGGATGGAGCTTTTGACGTAGAGGCGTTTTGTGCCTCGCAGGAAAAAGCGAAGCCACCGATCCTTCTAGCCGCTGCAGCTAGAGTAATAAAAGGCGGAAGCGGCTCTTTCGGAAGAGTCGCTCAAGCTACACTAATAAAAAATGAAAGCCGACTCTCATAGAAAGTTGGCTAATTTAAAGAAAGCTAGGAGGGAACCCGATGAATAAAGGGCGCGTTACGCAAATCATGGGTCCGGTTGTAGACGTTAAGTTTGACGGCGGAAAGCTACCTGAAATCTACAATGCCCTTAGAATTAAACAAGACGCAGTTAACTTAACTTTAGAAGTTGCGCTTCACTTAGGTGATGATACAGTTCGTACAGTTGCGATGTCTTCCACAGACGGACTTGTTCGTGGTACAGAAGTAGAAGATACTGGTAAACCAATCTCTGTTCCGGTTGGTGATGCAACACTTGGTCGTGTATTTAACGTATTAGGTGATGCAATTGACTTAGATGGTGAAGTTGCAGCGGATGTACGCCGTGATCCAATTCACCGTCAAGCACCTGCATTCGAAGAGTTATCTACGAAAGTAGAAATTCTTGAAACTGGTATTAAAGTAGTAGACTTACTTGCACCATACATTAAAGGTGGTAAAATCGGTCTATTTGGTGGTGCCGGTGTAGGTAAAACAGTATTAATTCAGGAATTAATTAACAACATCGCACAAGAGCACGGTGGTATCTCTGTATTCGCTGGTGTAGGTGAGCGTACTCGTGAAGGTAACGACTTATACCATGAAATGAGTGATTCTGGCGTAATCAAGAAAACTGCGATGGTATTCGGACAAATGAACGAGCCACCTGGTGCACGTCAACGTGTTGCATTAACAGGTTTAACAATGGCTGAACATTTCCGTGATGAGCAAGGACAAGACGTACTATTGTTCATCGATAACATCTTCCGTTTCACGCAAGCGGGTTCTGAAGTATCTGCCCTTCTTGGTCGTATGCCATCTGCGGTAGGTTACCAGCCAACACTTGCAACAGAAATGGGTCAATTACAAGAGCGTATTACATCTACAAATAAAGGGTCTATCACGTCTATCCAAGCGGTATATGTACCAGCCGATGACTATACTGACCCAGCACCAGCTACAACGTTCGCTCACTTAGATGCAACAACAAACTTAGAGCGTCGTTTAACACAAATGGGTATTTACCCAGCGGTAGATCCATTAGCATCTACATCTCGTGCACTTTCTCCAGAAATCGTAGGAGAAGAGCATTATGAAGTAGCTCGTAAAGTACAGCAAACTCTTCAACGTTATAAAGAGCTTCAAGATATCATCGCTATCTTAGGTATGGATGAGATCTCTGAAGAAGATAAGTTAGTTGTACAACGTGCCCGTCGCATTCAGTTCTTCTTATCACAGAACTTCCACGTAGCAGAGCAATTTACAGGTCAAAAAGGTTCTTACGTACCTGTAAAAGAAACAGTTCGTGGTTTCAAAGAAATTCTAGAAGGAAAATATGATGACCTTCCAGAAGATGCATTCCGTCTTGTTGGTAGTATCGAAGAAGTTATTGAAAACGCGAAGAAAATGATGGCGTAAGGCCTTAGGAGGGACGAATTATGAAGACATTTCCAGTCAGTATTGTAACTCCTGATGGACCGGTTTACGAAAAAGAAGTAGAAATGGTAAGTGTAAAAGCAGAGAGCGGGGAAATGGGGATCTTACCAGGTCACATTCCAACTGTTGCACCGCTGAAAATTAGTGCGATTCGTTTGAAGAATGGCGGTCACACTGATTATATAGCAGTAAGCGGTGGCTTTATCGAAGTTCGTCCAGATAAAGTAACAGTATTAGCACCATCTGCTGAAGAAGCAAACCATATCGATATTCATCGTGCAAACGAATCGAAGCGCCGTGCTGAGCAACGTATGCAAGATAAACAAGTACATGTTGACTTCAAGCGTGCAGAACTGGCGCTGCAGCGTGCAGTAAACCGTTTGAACGTTTCCGATATGAAATAAGAAAATCCGTAAAGGTTCATTCCTTTACGGATTTTTTTGTTTTATAACTTATGGGTAACAACACTTTCTTTTTTTAGACATTGTTGATTCGTTGTATAATTATATAACGAAAAAATATTTCCAAAAATGGTATAATTATTCTGATTCTATCTAGGAAAAAGCTTTACAAGTTTGATTAGAAAAGGAGATGAGAAAGTGATTAGTGAAATGAAACGAGAAGCTTTACAATCATTAAGGGGAAAATGGGGGCTTGGCGTAGGTTCAACACTCTTATATGTTATTTTAAGTTATATTATATCAACAGTTGCAACTCTTATTGTCATTATTCCTTTTGTTCTTTTATTTATGTCACTTGGTAGTTCTATCGATTTATTTGAAGTGGAAACGGCGACAATCGGTTTTATTGTTACTTTCGTTATTTTGTATGGGCTTATAATGGTTATGAATCTTGGAACATATGGTATTACAGCGTATGGTTACACGAATGTGTTTTTAAATATTAGCAGGAGAAAAGGTGCTACAATAGATGCTTTATTTGAAGGTTTTCGTGGTTTTAGAAGAATGATGAATGCTGCAAAGGCGATGCTTTTAATCTTTTTATATTCTGGAATATGGATTCCCTTCGTGCTAATGATTATTGTTGGTTTGTTAGGAGATGAGACAGGGGGTGCTGGGGAAGGGTCAGCAATCGCATTTTTTGTTTTATTACTTGTTTCATTTATTGTCATTATTATTGCGTACTTTTCATATACGATGACTTATTATGTTATGATAGACAATCCGGAATATGGTGTTTTACAAGTGATGAAAGAAAGTAAAAAAATAATGAAAGGACATAAAATGGATTTATTCCTTTTATGGCTTAGTTTCATTGGTTGGGGAATATTAGCGATGATTCCTTTCGGGTTTGGGTTGCTTTGGCTCTGTCCATATATTAGTACAACGACTGCTCATTTTTATCAGTATGTATCAGAGAAAGCATAGCATCTTTATTTAGGAATTGGTTTTCTATGGTTAGCTCCATATTTTTACACGACATTTGCTGCGTTTTATAAGGAAATTTCAAAGAAATATTATAAAAAAGAAGATACTACTTTTTAAAAAACCGACTAGCATGAAATTAATCATTCATGCTAGTTTTTTTATGAGAATGAAATTAGTTACAATTGCTGTACACCAAGTAACATAGGGGGGAAGTCATCCTCTAGTTACTTGGTTTTTCTTTTTCCCAATATATCGACATAGGAATTTGAAGTTTGTTATAATGAGAATAATAGTCTCATTATTTAGAAAAATTTAAAAATAATAAATAATGCAGGTTAGACATATTGTTTACTAAGTGAACTTGTTCTTAATTTAGGGGGGGAGGGTTTCAGGGTGGCGAATGTATATGAAAATAGTTATATGATTGTTGGGATCTTTTTACTATTGGGCATATTACTACCGGTGGTGGCCCTTACATTAGGCAAGCTGCTGCGCCCACATAAACCAAGTGCAGCAAAGGCAACGACGTACGAAAGCGGAATTGAACCCTATCATGATGCAAATGTTCGTTTTCATGCTCGTTATTATATTTTTGCATTATTGTTTGTCATTTTTGATGTGGAAACTGTATTTTTATATCCGTGGGCTGTCGCATATGACAAGCTTGGTTTGTTCGCGCTTATTGAAATGTTGATCTTTGTCATTATGTTGCTCATTGGTTTGGCCTATGCTTGGAAAAAGAAGGTGTTACAATGGTTATAAATTTTGAAGATTTACATCCAGGGGAACGAGCGGAATTAGAGAGAAATGTCTTTTTTACAACACTTGAACAGATAAAAGGATGGGCGCGTAGTAATTCTTTATGGCCGATGACATTTGGACTTGCATGCTGCGCGATTGAAATGATGGGAGTTGGCTCATCGCATTATGATCTAGACCGGTTTGGGTCATTTTTCCGGACATCGCCGAGGCAATCAGATGTCATGATTGTTTCAGGAACAGTAACAAAGAAAATGGCCCCAATTGTGCGTCGCTTATACGATCAAATGCCAGAACCGAAATGGGTTATTGCAATGGGTTCTTGTGCAACAGCTGGTGGCCCGTATGTGAACTCGTATGCTGTTGTGAAAGGGGTAGACCAAATCGTACCGGTAGATGTGTACATTCCAGGATGTCCCCCGAACCCAGCTGCTTTAATTTATGGGATTAATAAATTAAAAGAGAAGATTCGTTACGAAGCAAAGACTGGAAAGCAGGTGACGAATAGATGAGCGATCCGAATAAAGAGATAGAGGACATGAAAAAAGAGGCGGCAAGACATGCGAAAGAAGAAGCGCGGAAACGGCTTGCTGCAAGGCATGAGGCGGAAATGTCTAAGGATGAGGTACAAGGAGAAGAAAAAGAGAAAGCGCTACCAAAAGATGCGGAGATAAATATAGAGGAAGCAAAACGACTTGCCGCGGCAGCAGCAAAAGCAAAGGCGGCAGCGTTAGCGAAGCAGAAAGAAACAGAAGGCAAAGCGATATCGGAAGAGGAAAGGGCAAAAGCGGCAGCGCTAGCAAAGCAGAAAGGAGCAGAAGGCGAAGCGATATCGGAAGAGGAAAAAGCAAAAGCGGCAGCGTTAGCAAAACAGAAAGCGACAGAAGGCGGAGCGATATCGGAAGAGGAAAAAGCAAAAGCGAAGGCGAAAGCCGCGGCAGCAGCAAAGGCAAAAGCGGCAGCGTTAGCAAAACAGAAAGCGACAGAAGGCGGAGCGATATCGGAAGAGGAAAAAGCAAAAGCGAAGGCGAAAGCCGCGGCGGCAGCAAAGGCAAAAGCGGCAGCGCTAGCAAAGCAGAAAGGAGCAAAAGGCGGAGCGCCATCTAACGATGAAAAGGCAAAGGCAATTGCAGTGGCGAAAGCAAAGGCAGCAGCTGCTGCCAAGGCAAAAGGTGCTGCGGGTAAGAAGGAAGAAGAGCCGAAGCAGGAAGAACCATCACCGAATCAGCCATATTTAGATGCTTATGTAAAGATTATTAAGGAGAAGACAGGCGAACATTCATTAGTAGACTACTATATTAATAAACTTTCAAAAGATGTACCAACGCTTGTTGTTGAGCTGAAGAATTACTATGAAGTGATGGAATTATTAAAGTGTCATGAAGGACTTGCCTTTGATTATATGTCGGAGTTACATGCGACGGATTTCGTTACACATATGGAAGTGTATGTCCATTTGTTTTCATATGGAAAGCGTCAATCTGTAGCAGTGAAGGTGAAGGTAGATAGGGGGGCGCCGCGGGTAGCATCGATTGCGCCGCTATGGCACGGGGCGAACTGGCCAGAGCGAGAAGCGTATGATTTGCTTGGTGTTATCTTTGAAGGTCATCCCAATTTAACGCGTATTTTAATGCCGGATGATTGGGCGGGTTATCCGCTTCGAAAAGATTATGAGCCTTTGGATGTGGAGGTGTAGCAGTATGATCCGTACAGAAGAAATGCTTTTAAATGTAGGACCGCAGCACCCAAGTACGCACGGTGTATTTAGGCTTGTTATTAAAATTGATGGGGAAATTATTAAGGAGGCTACACCTGTCATTGGGTATTTACACCGTGGAACAGAGAAAATCGCAGAGAGCTTGCAGTATACACAAATTATTCCTTATACAGATCGAATGGACTATTTATCAGCGATGACGAATAACTATGTGATTTGTCACGCTGTTGAGACAATGATGGGCCTTGAAATTCCAGAGCGTGCAGAATATTTGCGAGTACTTGCAATGGAGCTTGGCCGCGTTGCGAGTCACCTCGTTTGGTGGGGAACAAACCTTCTTGATATTGGAGCGGTTAGTCCGTTTCTATATGCATTCCGGGAGAGGGAGATGATTATTAATCTCTTAAATGAACTCTGTGGTGCGCGGCTAACGTTTAATTACATGCGAGTGGGCGGTGTAAAATGGGATGCTCCAGATGGCTGGACCCGAAAGGTTCGCGAGTTTGTTCCATATATGAGGGAGCAATTGAAAGGCTATCACGACCTTGTGAGCGGAAACGAAATTTTCTTGAATCGTGTGAAGGGCGTTGGAATATATAGTGCGGAAGATGCGCTTTCTTATTCGCTTAGCGGGGCAAATTTACGCTGCACAGGTGTGAAGTGGGATCTTCGCAAGGATGAACCGTACTCTATTTATGATCGCTTTGATTTTGATATTCCGGTAGGAAACGTTGGGGATGCTTGGGATCGTTACGTTTGTCGGATGGAGGAGATTGAGGAGTCTCTCAAAATTATTGAGCAGGCAGCTGAGCAATTCCCATCAGAAGGGCCAGTGTTGGCGAAAGTGCCGAAAATTATTAAGGCACCAAAGGGCGAGGCATTTGTCCGGATCGAGTCACCGCGCGGAGAAATTGGCTGTTATATTGCTAGTGAAGGAAAGAAAGAGCCGTATCGCTTAAAGTTCCGCAGGCCCTCTTTCTACAACCTTCAAATTTTACCGAAGCTTTTGAAGGGCGAAAATATCGCGAACTTAATTACGATTTTAGGTGGCGTTGATATTGTGCTTGGGGAGGTTGATGGGTGATGATAGAGCGCCTCTTAGAGTCATCGGCAAGCTGGACAAATTTTTTCATCTTTTTTGGGTTAGCGGTGCTTCTTTTATTTGCTGTCCTTGGATTTGTTACATATGGGATTTTAGCAGAGCGAAAAGTGATGGGATTTATGCAAGGGCGGATTGGTCCGAACCAGGTCGGCGGCAGATTCGGTTTACTGCAAACAGTTGCTGACGTTTTAAAGCTTTTATTAAAAGAAGATAGCATTCCGAAAGCCGCAGATAAGCCGCTGTTTATATTGGCACCTGTTATTGCATTTGCACCAGCTTTTATGGTGCTTGCAGTCATTCCATTTACGGATAAATTTCAGTTTGCAGATATTGGAGTCGGGCTTCTTTACTATATCGCTGTATCAGGGATTACAACGATTGGTGTTGTGACCGGGGGATGGGCATCAAACAATAAATATTCACTTTTAGGCGGGATGCGTGCGGCGGCGCAAATGATTTCCTATGAAATTCCGCTTGTAATGAGCGTCATTGGTGTTGTCTTATTAGCTGGCAGTCTTAATTTAAATGAAATTGTAGCGGCGCAGGAGAAGGTTTGGTACATTTTCGCACAGCCAATCGGTTTTGTAATTTTCTTAATCGCAGCGGTTGCAGAGTTGAACCGGACGCCGTTTGACTTACCAGAGGCGGAATCGGAACTTGTTTCTGGATATCATACAGAGTATTCGGGGTTTCGCTGGGCATTCTTTATGCTTTCTGAATATGTATACTTCTTTGGAATGGCTTCGCTCATTACGGTGCTCTTCCTAGGAGGATGGAATCCAATTATGTTCCTTGGTTTTATTCCTGGAGCTGTATGGTTTGCCTTAAAGTTTAGCGCGGTGGTCTTTCTCTTAATTTGGTTCCGCGTTACGTTTCCACGTATCAGGGGCGATCAATTAATGGAGTTTGGCTGGAAGGTATTATTGCCAATCGCACTTGCGAACATTTTCTTAACGGCATTGATTAAGGAGTTGTTCTTCTAATCCATGAGGGGGGTGCCACTAAGATATGAAAGGACTATTTAAAGGATTAAAGTATACGCTTAGCAATTTAAGTAAGAAAAAAGTAACGTACGATTATCCCAATCAACCATTGCCACTACCAGATCGCTTTCGAGGGATTCAAAAATTTTATCCAGAAAAGTGTATTGTTTGTAACCAATGTGCCAACATCTGCCCAACTGACTGTATTCAACTAACAGGGAAGAAGCATCCGGATCCGGCGAAAAAAGGAAAAATCATTGATACGTACGATATTAACTTTGAAATTTGTATTCTGTGCGATTTATGTACAGAGGTTTGTCCAACAGAGGCAATCGTTATGACAAACAATTTTGAGCTAGCGGAGTATACGCGTGATGATTTGTTTAAAAATTTGCAGTGGCTAGATGAAAATGATGAGAACGTCAGAAAGGAGAATAAAGCATGAACGGCGAGTTGATAGCGTTTTTTTTACTATCCTTAACGGCGATTATCGGTGGTATTCTTATGCTGAACTTAACGAAAGTCATGCATATGATGCTCGCCCTTGTGTTTACGTTTCTTAGCATTGCGGGATTGTATTTTCTATTATCGGCAGAGTTTGTTGGAGTAGCGCAAATTTTAATTTATTCCGGGGCGATTACGATTATTATGATTTTCGGCATTATGTTAACGAAACATGACGCTGAAAATGAATCTAGTTTTAGTTTTCGTAAATGGCTCATCTTCTTCGCAGTAGTAGTGTTTGGCGGGGTGATGTATTTCGCTGTTAATAATATAGATTTTACAAATCGAAGTGTACAAGGAAGTGTACCACTTCATGAACAAAACACACTTCAAATTGGCACACTCTTATATTCGAAATATGTCATTCCATTTGAATTAACGTCGGTTATTTTACTTGTTGCACTTGTTGGGGCAATTGTACTTGCGAAGAAGGATGAGAAAGAGGGGGATTCCAATGAGTAGTGTTCCAGCTTCCGCCTACTTAGCTCTTGCCATTATTCTGTTTTGCATCGGTTTATTCGGGGCTTTAACAAAGCGGAATACGGTCATTGTTTTAGTTTGTATTGAACTGATGTTAAATGCGGCGAATTTAAACCTAGTCGCCTTTAGTAAATTAGGTTTTTTTCCGAACTTAACAGGACAAATCTTTTCACTGTTTACGATGTCTGTTGCCGCAGCTGAGGCAGCAGTTGGACTTGCAATATTAATTGCGTTATATCGTAAACATGCAACAGTTAACGTAGATGAAATGGATTCGCTTAAGGGTTAGCATTGTGACCGAAAAGGGGGAAGGAAACAATGATCGATTATGCATGGCTCATACCGCTTTTCCCACTTACCTCGTTTTTTTTGCTCGTTATGTTTGGGGGAAAATTGAGAGAAGGAAGCAGCTTACTTGGTATCTTTCTCACATTTCTTTCCTTTGTGGGTGCGGCGACTGTATTAATAGAACGGTTTTCATCAGAAACAGTAAAGCATCAGTGGTTATGGCTCCGAATTGGTGATGTGGATCTTTCGTTTGGTTTTGAGATTAACGCATTAAATGCTTTGATGCTTTTTATTGTGACACTCGTTAGCTTCCTTGTACATGTGTATTCAAAAGGGTATATACATGGTGATGAGAGGTTGCCCGTATTTTATGCGTATTTAGGGCTCTTTACATTTGCGATGCTCGGGCTTGTTATCTCGACGAATTTACTACAGCTTTATATATTTTGGGAATTAGTTGGACTTGGCTCGTTTTTACTAATTGGTTTCTATTTCTTTAAAGAGGAAGCGAAGGCTGCTGCGAAAAAAGCATTTATTATGACGCGTATTGGGGATGTAGGCTTATTTATCGGGATGATTTTACTCTTCTGGCAGGCTGGTAGCTTTGAATATGAAGTAATCTTTAAAGCGATGAAAATGGGAGACATATCACCTACTATGATAACGCTCACGGCAATCTTGATCTTTATTGGTGCCATGGGGAAATCAGGTCAGTTTCCGCTTCATACGTGGCTACCGGATGCGATGGAAGGGCCAACGCCTGTATCTGCACTCATTCACGCGGCAACGATGGTTGCAGCAGGTGTGTACTTAGTGGCAACGATGTTTCCGCTATTCTCTGCAAGTCCTGCAGCGATGCAAACAGTCGCGGTCGTTGGCGCCTTTACTGCAATCTTTGCTGCGTCCATTGGCCTCGTACAAACGGATATAAAAAGAGTCCTCGCATATTCAACAGTGAGCCAGCTCGGCTATATGATGCTCGCGCTTGGCTCGGCAGGATACGTTGCTGGAGTCTTTCATTTAACGACACATGCTTTCTTTAAAGCATTGCTTTTCTTAGCGGCAGGAAGCGTCATTCATGCGGTGCATACGCAAAACATTAATGAAATGGGCGGATTGCAGAAGAAAATGAAAGTGACGGGGCTACTCTTCTTAATCGGCACGCTAGCAATTAGTGGTGTCCCGCTCTTCTCAGGTTTTTTTAGTAAGGATGAAATTTTGGCGGCGACGTGGATGCACGGCAATTATGTTTTGTTTGTCCTTGCGGTTCTCGCAGCATTTTTAACGGCGTTTTACATGTTCCGGTTATACTTTCTCGTTTTTACAGGAGAGGCGAAGAAAGAAGAGGGTGTGCATGAATCTCCGCGCGTCATGACATTTCCGATGATTGTCCTTGGTATTCTTGCAGTTTTGGCAGGGTATATCAATACGCCTTGGTTTGGCACGTTTCTTGGGGACTGGCTTACAAAGAATGTCCCGTTCCAAGTAGAGCAAAGTCATGTTCCGGTGTGGATTATGATTGTTGCGACATTCGTTTCGTTCGCGGGCATTCTCGCGGCATATCTCATCTATGGGAAACGATCCATTTCTAGAGATCGGGATGGCGGAAAAGAAACAGTTCTATATAGCCTCCTTAAGGAAAAATATTATGTAGATGAAATGTATAGTGTGACTGTGCTCCCGCTCGTAAAAGGAATCGCTTATGTGCTTCACTTATGTGAGGTCTATATTGTGGAAGGAATCGCCCAGTTAATCAGAGGTATTGTGAGAGGAGCAAGCATTGTTGGTTCTAAACTTCAAAACGGAAACGTACAAGTATACGGAACCGCAGTGGCTGTTTCCGTGGCGACATTAGTTGTCATTCTGTTATATACGGGGGGGTATTGGCAATGAATGCATTATTATTATCATTCTTCATTTTCTCCCCGCTTCTAGGGATTCTCTTACTTATGTTAACACCGAAAACGGAAGTGCGTGCAGTGCGAGGTCTCGGTTTGTTCGGAACAATTCTTCCGCTTGGCATCGCGATTGTTCTGGCTAGTACATATGCTTCCGGAAAGAGCTTAACGATGTTTGCTGAAAAGGTGAAATGGATTCAATTCGGACATTTTCCGGGCGTAGATGAAAAGTTGTTTTCTATTTACTATGAGCTTGGTATCGATGGCTTTTCGCTTGTGATGATGATACTCACGGCGCTTTTAGCAACACTTGCGGCGATTACTGCCTTTTCCATTCAAAAAAATATAAAAGGTTTTTACATGCTTTTATTAACACTTGAAATTGGGATGCTGGGTGTCTTTGCAGCAGAAAATTTACTTCTATTCTTTGTCTTCTTTGAAATTACATTACCACCGATGTTTTTGCTTATTGGAAAGTGGGGGAAATTGAACAGTGAAAAAGCTGCCTATAGTTATTTGATTTATAACGGAATTGGATCGGCGATTCTACTCATTGTGTTTTCTATCCTCTTTGCAAAAACGGGTACAACAAATATTACAGAGTTAAAAGATATTTTGACTGGGGCGGACACGGCGCTCCTAGGCGATATTTCAAATGCATTGCAGCTCAACTTATTCATTGCTCTTATGATTGCCTTTGCCATTAAGCTGCCGGTATTTCCTTTGCATCGCTGGATGGTGAATGTGCATGTCGAGGCCCATCCTGCTGCGGTGATGCTCCATGCGGGTGTTCTGCTCAAGATTGGAGCATACGGCATCGTTCGCTTTGGGAAGGGGCTATTCCCGGAGCAGTTTCAAGACTTCGCGATGCTACTGGCGATTTTAGGGGTAATCAACTTGCTATACGGTGCTTTTCTAGCGATCATTCAAACAGATTTTCGAAAGGTACTCGCTTATTCCAGTATTTCGCATATGGGAATCGTTTTAATGGGACTTGGGGCACTGAATGCAGTCGGTATGAAGGGAGCACTATTTCAAGTCGTATCTCACGGTTTAATTGCAGCGCTACTATTTTGCTTGCTCGGCATGATTGAGGGGCGTTTTGGCACGTCTGACATTACGAAGCTTGGTGGCCTCGCAAAACAAGTTCCTGTGTTAAGTGGTTTCTTATTAGCAGGAAGCATGGCTTCGCTTGGCCTTCCGGGCATGTCTGGGTTTGTTAGTGAGTTTCTTGCATTCCTCGGGCTATTTCAAGGGAAGCCAATGCTCGCGGCGATCGGTGCGCTTGGCATCATTTTAACAGCGGTATATGTACTAAGGGCTACGCTTCAAGTGACATTTGGAAAGAAGGAATTAGCAGCGAGGCCGGATGTCCGCGGCTGGGAATACGTTCCGATTGTACTCTTGCTCACTTGTATTCTTGCAATTGGTGTTATGCCAGAACTTTTAGGAACGCCGCTGCAATACACAGTGAAAATATTGGGGGTGAGGTAGGATGGATATGAATACATTACTTAGCTTATCTTGGCATTTAATGGTACCGGAGTTCATCATTCTTGGAGCGGCCATCCTTCTCTCGCTTCTTGACTTATTTCTAAAGTTTGATCGTAAGTATTTAGGGCTTGGGGCGATTGGAGCGGCAGTGCTATCGCTAATCGCATTAATTACATTGTATGGTGAACCGGCTGGAGACATTTTAAGTGGTTCGTTTGTACTAGATGGATTTTCAAAAGGGTTTAAAACGTTACTATTAATTGCAGCCATCCTCGTTTTATGTATGGCGATGAGCGATGATAAAAAAGAGCCGATTCAAGATAAAGGGGAATACTATTATTTATTTTTAATGGCAGTTCTCGGGGCGATGTTTATGGCGTCTAGCGTCGACTTTATTACGCTCTTTATTGGCCTAGAATTGTTATCACTGTCTTCGTACATTTTAGTTGGGATTCGAAAGACAAATCGTGCTTCGAATGAAGCGGCGATGAAATATGTTATTAATGGCGGAATTGGGACGGCTATTACGCTCTTTGGAATGAGTTACTTATACGGCATTACGGGGGCTACTAATATTATTGGTATGCAGGAAGTTCTCATGCAAGGTGTGGATGGCAGCATTGGGCTTTTGTTATCGCTTGCTTTCTTGCTTCTGTTTGTTGGGCTGTCCTTTAAAATTGCGACGGTGCCGTTTCATATGTGGGCACCAGACGTATATGAAGGGGCCGTGACACCTGTTACAACTTTCCTCGGGACAATTTCTAAAATCGCCGGCTTTATTATGATGATAAGATTGTTCCTTATGGTATTCGGTGCTATACCTGTTCATGGAAGTGAGCAAACAGTATTTGCTAATATGAGCGTATATATTGCCGTGCTCGCTATTATTACAATGATCATTGGTAACGTCGTGGCACTCAAGCAATACAGCGTAAAGCGTCTATTCGCCTATTCTGGCATAGCGCACGCTGGATATTTACTCGTTCCGCTTGTAGCGTTATCACCATTTACAATGGATAGTATGTGGTTTTATATGTTGGCATACGTGTTAATGAATATAGGAGCTTTTGCAGTCATCCATGGATTAATCTTACAAAGTGGAAAGGAAAATTTAACAATTTTCTCTGGTTTATACAAACGCTCTCCGTTTGCCTCTGCAGCGATGACCATTTTCATTCTGTCTTTGGCAGGAATTCCAGGAACAGCTGGTTTTATCGGAAAGGTTAATATTTTCTTAAGTGCCTTCACTGCTAGTCCAGCCCATTACGTGCTGGCATCAGTCATGATGGGCACAACGGTTATCTCGTTTGTATATTATTTCCGTATTTTGCAGCAAATGTTCTTTCGAAAGAGTGATGAAGAAGAGCCGGTACACTTACCGATCAATTTGAAAGTCGTCATTAGTTTTTGTGCAATTGCAACTGTATTACTCGGGATTCTGCCGGCAATTGGCTACAATTTCTTTTATGAATATTTTCCATTGATGAAAGATTTCTTCTTCACAGGGAACGTGGTACAATAGTGAAAACAAAAAGTGTAGAGTCATCGCTCTACGCTTTTTATTGTGGAGCAATGAGAGGGGTAAAGTGAAACTTTCGTTAGCGTGAGACCTTATCCTTCACGAATGTGATGCTCGAACAAAGTGAACTCTAATAGGTAGTGCCCCTTCTTTCGGAGGGATACTTTATACTGCCTGTTTGGGCGGGAAAAAGTGTGGTTTCCATTTATATAGGATTGTTTTTTATCCTAGGTGATGGTAAGCCAAACAAAAGGAGTCGATTTTTTTGGCGCAACTTTTAGGGCAACAAGCACTGATTGCGATTGTTTCGCATTTATTGTTTATTACCATTACGTGGTGGGCCTTACAAGGTATCCATATCGAACGCCTGATGAAATCTGGAAAGGTATTGCAGACGAGGATTTTACTCATTCTTGTTACGATTGCCATTGGGACATCTGTCAGCAACTTTTTTCTTGATTATTTAGGGTATTCGAAGAGTTTAACGTATTTAGTCAAGTAAGTGTATAGAACCTCATATCTCCGTTAACAATGGGGATAGGAGGGGATGAAACTTGAAAAGCTTAAAAACAATTCTTATTGTTGTCGTAAGTATTGTCGTATTCTTGGTCGGGTATAAAGAGATAAAGCCCGTAAGTGACGAAGAGAAAATGGGGAGTATGATCGCAGCTCTTGAAAAAAATGGAGCAGAGGTAGAGCGGTGGTCATGGTTAGCACGGGAAACCAAAACCATTTCTAATATACATACGTTTCAAAAATTGTTAAATGAAGTGAAAGAAAAAGCGAATATTCAAAAATGGGAATTGGAAACATCTCATGATGGATATAAAGCAACAGCATACAAAAAATTTTCTTCTTATGAAGAACGAATAGTAGTAACTTGGAGTAAGGAAAATACTAAAGAAAACACTTTCATTATCTTTGAAGTAAGCGGGTCAAAATGGGACCCTGGAAACATTCGGGAAATGGATAAAATTTTTAGTACAAAACCTACAATTTACACTTGTGTTCAAGGTGTACTGAATGATAAGATTGAAGGTGTTTTGCAAAATAAAACCAATCAGGTTTTGAAAGATCTTTCAGCAAGAGCGATCGAGAAGATAGAAGAAAGAGCATTTGTGTCAGTCTCCGCATATAATAAAAAGTGGAATGACGCTCTTTCAACAAATAGAGAGAAAATCAATGTGCAAATAGCAATACGTTCTACAGACAACAAAGATACAATTGTGGTTGGCACACCGATCATAACTTCTGAGTATTGAATAGATATTGAAAAAAGGACACGGAGGGGAATAAATTGGAAAAAATCATCGTCCGTGGCGGAAAGCGGTTGAATGGCACAGTGCGTGTTGAGGGCGCAAAAAATGCTGTATTACCTATAATCGCTGCAGCCCTATTAGCAAGTGACGGAAAGAATGTACTATCTGAAGTACCAGTTTTGTCTGATGTATACACAATTAATGAGGTATTACGTCATTTAAATGCTGAAGTTGTATTTGAAAATAACCAAGTAACAATTGATGCTTCAAAGGAGTTAAATATTGAAGCACCATTTGAATATGTACGTAAAATGCGTGCGTCCGTTCAAGTAATGGGGCCACTATTAGCACGTAATGGTCGTGCTCGTATTGCACTTCCTGGTGGATGTGCAATTGGTTCACGTCCAATTGACCAACATTTAAAAGGCTTCGAAGCAATGGGAGCGAAAGTAAAAGTTGGTAATGGCTTTGTTGAAGCTTATGTAGATGGACAATTACAAGGCGCGAAAATTTACTTAGACTTCCCAAGTGTAGGTGCAACAGAAAACATTATGTCTGCTGCTACATTAGCAAAAGGGACAACAGTACTTGAAAACGCAGCAAAAGAACCAGAAATCGTTGACTTAGCTAACTTCTTAAATGCAATGGGAGCAAAAGTACGCGGAGCTGGAACTGGAACGATTCGTATCGAAGGCGTTGATAAATTATATGGTGCACACCATTCTATTATTCCTGACCGTATTGAAGCAGGAACGTTTATGGTTGCAGCAGCAATTACTGGTGGAGACATCTTAATTGAAAATGCTGTACCAGAACATTTACGTTCTATCACAGCGAAAATGGAAGAAATGGGTGTTAAGGTTATTGAGGAAAACGAAGGCGTACGTGTTATCGGCCCAAGTAAATTAAAAGCCGTTGATATTAAAACAATGCCTCATCCAGGTTTCCCAACAGACATGCAATCGCAAATGATGGCATTGTTATTACATGCGGATGGAACAAGCATGATTACAGAAACGGTATTTGAAAACCGCTTCATGCATGTGGAAGAATTCCGTCGTATGAATGCAGACATCAAAATTGAAGGTCGTTCTGTTATTATGAATGGACCTAACAACTTACAAGGTGCAGAAGTAGGAGCAACTGACTTACGTGCTGCAGCGGCATTAATTCTAGCTGGTTTAGTATCAGATGGTTACACACGTGTAACAGAATTAAAACACCTTGATCGTGGATATGTAAACTTCCATGAGAAACTAGCTGCATTAGGTGCAACAATTGAACGTGTAAATGAAAAAGTAGAAGAAGTGACGAAGCAACAAGTTTCTGACCTTCACGCTTAAGTTTGAGTAGTCTCTATGTCTTTTTGACATAGAGGCTATTTTTATTGGGCTATTATTGTTATAGTCAAAAAATTCCTTTTTTATGCCTATCCACCTGAAAAATTTAGAAAATTCTTTCCTTTGAGATTGCATCTTGTCATATCAGTACTTTATATTTTCCCTTTGCAGAAGTTCCTCCCGATATGTTCTAAAAGCTCGCCACGTTCCATAAGAATGAAATGAGTCTAATTTCATAGCGGGGGAAAAAGATGAAAATTTCAAAGCCACTTTTCATTACAATGGCGCTCTTAGTGGCGCTCGTCATTATTGTACCGACCGTACTTGTTATTCCGTTTACGAAAGCGAAAGTAAGTCAGCCGCCCGAACATCCTCCAGCCATGCAAAGTGTGCCAGCTCCTAAAAAGGTAAATACTGCTGTCCAAGTTACTGTGTATCGTAATGCACAAAAGAAGGTAGAAACGATGCCGATGGAAGAGTATGTTACAGGTGTAGTAGCTTCCGAGATGAATGCTAGCTTTGAAATGGAGGCATTAAAAGCACAGGCATTGGCAGCGAGAACATTTATTGTACAGCGTATGCTAGGCGGAAGTAAGAAAAACAATGCGGATGTGACAGATACGGTTAATGATCAAGTGTACAACAGTAAAGAAGAGCTAAAGAAGACATGGGGCAAAGATTATGAGAAAAATTTGAAGAAGATTGAAGAAGCTGTGTCTAAAACAGCCGGACAAGTTTTAACTTATGATGGTAGTCCCATTACGGCCTCCTTCTTCTCAACAAGTAACGGTTATACAGAAAATGCTGCAGACTACTGGGGGAGTGACTTACCATATTTAAAAAGCGTAGACAGTCCATGGGATCAAGCTTCTCCAAAATTTGCGAGTGAGCAAACTTTTACTGTAGATGATTTTCAAAAGCGTCTTGGCGTAAAGGTGCTTGCAAATGGAAAAGTCGGTAATATTAAAGACCGTACAGAAGGAAAACGGGTGAAGGATGTAGAGTTTCAAGGAAAGGTATTAACAGGGAAAGAAGTACGAACAAAACTTGGATTACGCTCCTCTGACTTTACATGGAAACAACAAGGAAAGAGCATTGTCGTCACAACGAAAGGTTTCGGCCATGGCGTGGGCATGAGCCAGTATGGTGCCAATGGAATGGCGAAAGAAGGAAAAGGATATACGGATATCGTTGCTCATTACTATAAAGGTATCGAAATTAAAACGCTAAACGAGTATGAAGGAAAGTTAATGGCGAAGAACTGATGCTTAAGGGTTACTGACAGTTGGGTGCTGCTCGTTTGAAAATATATCGGCGCTTTTTGGAATATATCGACCGTTCGACAAAACTTAGTGATTATTTGACAACAAAGGAGCTCATCCCAATGAGCTCCTTTTGTCATTATTTGTAGAAAACGAAAGAAATGTTAACGGCTTTTGTCTCGTTTTGTTGTGTTATAATACAGTTGTATGTGTATATATAAAATAATAACAGGGGGCATGAAATATGATGATGGATGTACCACTTCTTATTCCAGCAATGATGGAACGGGCGGAGAAATATTTTGCAAAAAAGGAAGTTGTTTCGCGCACTGCATCGCGTATTCAAACATTAACATACGGAGAGATTGCGAAGCGGACAAGACGGCTTGCTAGTGTACTAAATAAAATGGGGATTGATAGAGGAGACAAAGTTGGAACAATCGCTTGGAACCATCACCGCCATTTGGAAGCATATTTTGCAATTCCAGGAATTGGGGCGGTGTTACATACGATTAACTTACGGCTCTCCGCAGAGCATATTTCTTATATCATTAACCACGCCGAAGATAAAATCATTCTCGTTGATGAAGATATGGTTCCTGTATTAGAAAGTATTCAACACGAAATTCCTCATGTGAAAGCATTTATTATTATGACAGATGATCACGAATTACCTCACACAACACTATCACCAGCATATCATTACGAAAAACTACTCGAAGAAGGCGACGAAACATTCCCATTCATAACAGATTTAGATGAAAAAGAACCTGCGGGTATGTGTTACACTTCCGCAACGACAGGAAAACCGAAAGGCGTTGTGTACACGCACCGTAGTATTGCGCTCCACAGTTATACGCTCGGCCTTGTAGACGGCGGGAATCTATCAGAAGTAGACACTTGTATGCCTGTCGTTCCAATGTTCCATGTAAACGCATGGGGGCTTCCTTTTGCTGGTACATGGTTCGGCACAAAGCTCGTCTTACCAGGACCACACTTTACACCGGAAATTTTAGCGCAGCTTATTGAACGCGAGAAGGTGACAATTACTGCTGGTGTACCAACAATTTGGATTGGGTTACTGCAAGAGCTTGAAAAGTATCCGTATGATATTAGTAGTATTCGTACGATATGGTCAGGTGGATCAGCAGCGCCAGGAAGTATGATCCGCACATATGAGGAGAAATATGGAATTGCTTTTAGGCAAATATATGGAATGACAGAAACAAGCCCAGCTGTTGTAATTAACTGTCCAAAGTCATATCAGCGCGATTTACCGAAAGAAGAATATTATGAGTTACGCTCCCGCCAAGGTTACTTATTCCCAGGGCTTGAAATGAAGGTTATTGGTCAAGACGGGGAGATCAAATGGGATGGTGAAGAAATGGGAGAACTTTGCCTGCGCGGACCGTGGATTGCGGGTAGTTATTATAACGATGAACGTACAGCAGATTCCATGAAGGATGGCTGGTTACATACAGGAGATATTGTAACTGTTGATCCGGAAGGGTTTATGAAAATTGCTGACCGTACGAAAGATTTAATTAAAAGCGGCGGTGAATGGATTTCCTCCGTTGATTTAGAGAACGCTTTAATGGCACATGACAAAGTACTAGAGGCATCTGTCGTTGCCGTGCCGCATGAAAAATGGCAAGAACGCCCTGTGGCCTGCGTTGTCTTAAAAGAAGGACAAACAGTAGAACAAGAAGAGCTCTATGCATTACTAGAAGACCAGTTCCCAAAATGGTGGATGCCAGATGACATCTTATTTGTCGAGGAAATCCCAAAAACATCCGTCGGGAAATTTTTGAAAAGGGCGCTTCGTGATCAGCTGAAGAGTTATTTGGTGAAGCAGAAGTAATAGTTGTATGCTGCTCTTTTGAAGATATATCGACCATTCGATAAAATACATGATACAAATTAATCAAAAAGGAGCTGATTTAGCTCCTTTTTATTTTCGGAATAAATATCATAATTTTCCATTAACCGTTTGGTATAATAAGATAAAAAACTTACCTGGAGGAGAAAACATGGCGTTATTGGAGCTAAAACAATTGGGTAAGACGAACCAGTTGCAGGCGATTCAGCTTGAAATTGAAAAAGGGCAATGTGTTGTGCTGCAATGTAACAATCATACGGCGAAGGTTTTGCACCGCATTATAATTGGTGAAGAAGAGGCATCAACAGGAAGCGTTTTATTTGATGGGGAGCCGATTCGAAAGCAACTCTACTCACGCATTGGTTTTTGTTTTTTAAAAGATGAAGCGTATGATCGTTTGAAAGTGAAAGAATATTTCGCTTTTTTATTTGGATTGTATGGCTCGAATATTAGCATAAAGGAAGTTGTTCAGTATGTTGGTTTGCTCGATAAGATGAACGTCAAAATAGAGAAACTATCATTTTCTGAAAAACGTCGTCTTCATATTGGCCGGGTCATGATTCATAATCCGGATTTAATTATTTTCGAAGAGCCAGAACAAAATGTAGATATAGAAAGTACAATTATCATTCGAAAAGCGATTATGAAGATGAAAGAACAAGGGAAGGCCATCTTTATTACATCATCCTTTTTGTCGGATGCACTATCTTTAACGGAAGATGTGTATATACTTCATCAAGATGGTGTTAAAAAAGTGGAAATTGAACAGGAAGAAGACGAAGAGATAGATTCAGAAAACGTCGTTCAAATGATTCCGCAAATGAAGCTCGAGAGAATTCCTGCAAAAGTAAATGATAAAATCATTTTGCTTGATCCGATGGAGATTCACTTTATTGAAACGCAAAATGGAACGACGCATATTCATGTTTGTGAGGGGGACTTTGTTTGTGCGTTAACATTAAGTGAATTAGAAGAGAGATTAAAAGGTTTCGGGTTCTTTAGGTGTCATCGTTCTTACCTTGTTAACTTGCAGCGTGTACGAGAAGTGATTACTTGGACTCGTAATAGCTTTAGCTTAATTTTAGATGATGAACGAAAAAGCTCCATTCCACTTTCGAAAGGAAGAATGGATGAATTAAAGGGCGTGATTGGACTATAAAAACGCTCCAGTGAGACAAAAATAGGATTCATTCACCGGTAAAAATACTCCTTTTACCGGTATTTTACTGCACGGCCTCTTTGTTTTTCATATGATTGAATCAAGAAAAGCGAATACAACAAGCGGAGGCGACAAACGAGTCGCTAAAGCCAATTTTATCTATAAAAGAAAAACAAAGGGGATGACAAAATGACATTGGCAATTGAAATGAAGGATGTAATGAAAACCTTTAATGAAAAAACAGCACTTCGTAATGTAAGTATTGAAGTAAAGCAAGGAGAAATCTTCGGGTTTCTAGGACCAAGTGGATCAGGGAAAACAACAACAGTGAAAATTTTAACTTCCCAATTGCTTCACAGTGTTGGAAAAGTGAAAGTACTAGGAAAAGATATTACAGGTCCAAACAGCATCGATTACAAACGAATTGGTATTTTAACAGATAACAGCGGTTTATATGAAAGACTTAGCATTTATGATAATTTACTATTATTTTGCGACTTATACGATTGTAAAAAAGAACGAATTGATGAAGTGCTCACGCAAGTAAATCTAATAGAAGATAAAAAAACACCTGTCAAAAAATTATCAAAAGGGATGAAACAACGTGTGACACTGGCACGAGCAATTCTGCATAAACCGGATATTCTCTTCTTAGATGAACCAACATCAGCACTTGATCCAGTCAACGTCCAAAACATTCATAACATCTTAAAGGACCTAAATAGAGAAGGAACAACGATTTTCTTAACGACGCACAATATGGATGAAGCAGAAACGCTTTGTGACCGCATTGCCTTCTTATGTGGCGGGGAAATTGTAGCGCTTGATACACCAGAGAACTTAAGGCTTAAATATGCGAAAGACAAAATTGAAGTTGTTTTAAAAGATAAGAAAAAAGAAACCGTACAAAAAGATGAATTAGGAGCAAAACGTATTTCAGAATGGATGAAAAAAGGAGAACTTTTATCAATTCATTCTTATGAGCCAACTTTAGGGGATATCTTTATTGAAGTAACTGGGAGGGGATTATAATGACATTTTCAATGAGACGTTTATCAGCTATTCTTCGGAAAGAGGTACAAGATTTGAAGAATAATGCACAAATATTACTGTTGGCTCTTTTGCCAATTGGGTTGGCATTTTTCTATAAGCAACTGGGAAGTGGGAAGGAAATGATGGGGGGAATTGTTGTTGTCATGGTAATGAGCATGATCGTAACAATTGCACAAGCGACCTTAATCGCAGAAGAAAAAGAAAAACATACACTACGTGTACTGATGCTCTCTCCGGCATCTCCAATTGAAGTTATCGTTGGTAAATCGTTACCGATCATTATTTTAAGTATTGTGTTAAACTTCGTTAGTTTGTTTTTACTAAATGTTTTACAGGGGAGTATCTTATTATTGTCAGTAATTATTGTGATCGGAACGTTGTTATTCATTATTTTAGGAACTCTCGTCGGCCTTTTAGCAAAAAGTTTAGTGCAAGTTTCTGTGATTACAACACCAATTTCTATGATTTTATTAATGGGACCAATTTTAAGTGAAGTCATAAAGAATGAGATGATAAAAAAGGTAGTATCTTATTTACCAACAAATCATATTTTTGAAGCGATTGTGAGTGTAGTGAATGGGAAAGGTTTTTCAGTAATTCAGACAAATTTATTAAATATCTCCATCTGGTTAGTTATAACTGTAATTGTTTGCATGTTCGTTTACAAAAAGAAACAACTAGACTAAAAAACTGAGCCAATTCGCTTGGTTTTTTCTTTTTTCTATCATTTCCTCGGAAATTTCATGATTCCTATACATATTCTTACAGATTTTGTCGAAAAGTAATTAGTTATAGGTTGTATAGGATGAATGAATATTGTTCAAAATGATTGCTGAGGTGATGATAGAATGCGAGGAAGGAATAATAAAAAGTCGCAAAAGGTAGTTCATTTATTTCAAAAACGGTGGGTATTTCCGGCAATCTATATTGCATGTGCAGCGGTAATCTTGACGGTTGCTCTATGGTTCCAGGCAGCTAATCCAAAGAAAGCGCCTAATAAAGAGCAAAGTGCGCCGTATGGTCAAACGGAAAATCCAGCAGTACCAGCAACAAAGTCTTCAGAAGTTGTGAAAATGCCAGCTGCAAAGAATGTAGATGTTGTTGTGAAGAAGAAGTTTTATGAAGATGGAGCAGCAGAAGAGGAGCAAGAACAAGCACTTGTCTTTTATAACAACACATATTCTCCTAATAAAGGAATCGATGTTGCTGCGAAAAATGGAAAAGAATTCGATGTTACAGCTGCTTTAAGCGGTACAGTAACAAAAGCTGAAAAAGATTCGCTTCTCGGTTATGTTGTAACAGTGGATAACGGAAATGGTCTTGCAACATCTTATCAAAGCTTAGGCAGTGTAAAAGTAGAAAAGGGTGCAAAAGTTGCACAAGGTGAAGTATTAGGAAAATCCGGTCTAAGTGCAATGAATAAGGAAGCAGGCTCTCATGTACACTTTGAAGTTCGTAAAGATAATGTAGCTGTCAATCCAGAGCGTTACCTTAACAAACTTGCGACAGATGTAAAAGCAGAAGCAGGAGCAGCAAAAGAAACAAATGGTTCAGCTGATGAAAAAGGTAAAAAAGAAGAGAAATCAACAAGCGGTTCAGCTGATGAAAAAGGTAAAAAAGAAGAGAAATCAACAAATGGCACAGCTGACGAAAAAGGTAAAAAAGAAGAGAAATCAACAAGCGGTTCAGCTGACGAAAAAGGTAAAAAAGAAGAGAAATCAACAAGCGGTTCAGCTGACGAAAAAGGTAAAAAAGAAGAGAAATCAACAAGCGGTTCAGCTGATGAAAAA